>JBIKWV010000225.1:0-6770 GCA_044356135.1 Elainellaceae cyanobacterium | reverse complement strand
AATGCAGTGATTACGATCGCTTCTGCCACATTTCTGATCATTCCGCTGGTGGTCCTCCTCATGCGCGATCGCCCGTCTCAAATCGGCTTACGTCCCTTTGGCGATCGAAGTACAGACCCAATTCCAGCAGAGGTGCAGACTGCGGGGGGTAACCCGATCCGGACGACACTGAATGCGTTGAGGGAAGCAACGCGATCGCGGGATTTCTGGCTGCTGTCCGGTAGTTTCTTTATCTGCGGAGCCAGTACTAATGGGTTAATCGGAACGCATTTGATCCCTGCCTGCATTGATCACGGTATCCCTGAAGTCAAAGCCGCAGGGTTACTTGCCGTGATGGGCATTTTCGATTTCTTCGGAACGGTTGCCTCCGGCTGGTTGTCCGATCGTGTGGATAATCGTTATCTCCTGAGCTGGTATTATGGTCTGCGAGGACTATCTTTAATTTTCCTGCCCTTCAGTTTTTCTTCGCTGCATGGGCTTTCCATTTTTGCAGTATTCTACGGTCTGGACTGGATCGCCACCGTTCCTCCGACCGTGCGGCTGACCACTCAGATTTTTGGTAAAGAGAAAGCAGGCGTACTTTTCGGCTGGATTGTCGCTGCGCACCAGATTGGGGCAGCAACAGCGACCCTGACCGCAGGCGTTCTCCGAACCACAACCGGAACCTATCTGCAGGCGTTTATTTTGGCAGGTGCGCTATGCGTGATTACAGCGCTGTTTGTGCTTCGCATTGGTCAGTCTTCAACACATCACCCCCAGCCTGCATCTCTTCGCTAATTCGGCTTTTAAGTAGGCAAGCTTAATCGCGCCCACTTACTTAGTTGAAGGAAAGCCGCCGCTCATGCCTCAAAATTGGAGTCATTACAATGTCAAAAATTGCCCTTATCGTTGGAGCAGGCAGTGGACTCAGCGCTTCTCTAGCGCGCCTATTTGCATCCGAAGGAATCACCGTCGCCCTGGCAGCACGACAAACGGATAAACTGCAAGACCTCGCGAAAGAAATTGGAGCCTTCAGTTTTGCAGCGGACGCCGCCAACCCTGACGATGTTAATCAGCTCTTTGCTGCCGTTGAACAGCAGGTCGGCATCCCGACGATTGTCGTTTACAACCCCAGTTGGCGAGTGCGGGGAGCCTTTGTTGACCTTGATCCAGCAGACGTTGCTAAAACGTTGAACATCACAGCCTATGGTGGTTTTCTGGTGGCGCAGGCAGCCGCCAAACAAATGTTGAAAGTGGGAGAAGGGGCGATTCTGTTTACAGGGGCTTCCGCCAGCGTCAAAGGCTATGCCCAATCTGCGCCGTTCGCAATGGGCAAATTTGCGCTGAGGGGGTTGGCGCAGAGCATTGCCCGCGAACTGGCTCCGAAAAATATTCACGTCGCCCACTTTGTGATTGATGGGGCTATCCGGTCTGCCACCCGACAGGAATCGCCTGACAAACCGGATAGTTTTCTGGACCCGGATGCGATCGCTCAAACCTACCTCAACATCCTCAAGCAGCCCCGCAGCGCCTGGACGTGGGAAGTGGAATTGCGCCCGTGGGTGGAAACCTTCTGAAATATGGCGCTTCGCGTTCGAGTAAAGTACAAGTTTTTGAGGGAGCCGCGCTCCCTCAAAAACTTGTACTTTACTAGAGTGGGAATGTAGTCTGAAAACTGCTTTGTGGCATGGCGAAGCCATGCCACAAAGCAGTTTTCGATAAAGTTTAATCTTCAGGTGAGGACTGCTTGAGCAAAGCTGGGATCGATGACCTGATCCCAGGTCGGTTGCTTTTTGATCAACTGCAACTGGAGCAACAGGTTTGTCTGGTAGTCCATGTCCTCGCGGAATGTCTGGTTGGGGGCTTCCAGCACAATGTTGCGACGGTCGAGGGTTAACTTCGCCGCCTCTGGCGAAAGCTTGTTTTGCTGGACGAGGATCTCCGCTGCTGCTGCACGGTTGGCGTTGACCCAAGCCACCGACTCCTTGTAGGCGCTGAGAAATTGTTTGACGGTATCGGGGTACTGGTCGAGATACTCGTTTCGTCCGAAGACCACTACGAAATTATTGATATAACCGTCTCCGTCTGCGATCGCCACCGCGTCCCCAGCCGTTTCCACACTGGCATAGAACGGGTCCCAGGTTGCCCAGGCGTCGATCGCTCCCTGCTGGAGTGCGGCGCGACCCGCATCATTCTCTAATTGCACCCACTCAATATCGGTGTCCTTCAATCCAGCTTTCTCCAAAACCTTCAGCACCAGGAGATGGCTCTTCCCGGTTGGAGTTCCCACCTTTTTGCCCTTCAGATCAGCGGGAGTCTTAATGGGTGAATTGGGGGACACCAGTATGGCATGGGTTTTGGGACTGCGTTCGACGATCGCAATCACGCGGATGGGCAAGTCAGCGGCAATTCCGGGAATCGGTGTGCCGCCAATTCCTAGATCAATGGCACTGGAGGCGATCGCTTCCGTCACGGGTTTCAGCGACAGCATCCGAAACGCCTCAAAGCTGGTCGGTTTTCCAGCAAATGCCTTTTCCAATAATTTTTGTTCTTGCAGCGTATACACTGCAACGTAGGGAGGCTGAAAACCCAGGCGCAATTTTGCGGCACTGGTTCCTCCGGCAGCGGCAGCAGTTCCCGCAGCAGTCGTTGCGGCTGGACTGGCAGCAGTCGCGACTGGGCTGGCAACCGTTGAGGAGGACGTGTCCGTACGCCCACAGGCTGTCAGCACAGCGGTTGAAAGACTCAATCCCAGGAGTTGGCGACGGTTAAGACGGCGATGAATCAGTTTCATACTCCATATCCTTGAGCGAATTCAGAATGTTCACGGCTCTAGTGCAGCGAATAAATAGTTTTGCAAGGGGTGCAGGGGTGAAACCGCTGCTTGGGGGCTTCGCCCCCAAACCCCCATGTTGCAAAATTTAGTGTTTGCAACACTAGTTCTCTTGCTGTGTTGGTCGAATTAGGATTTCGTTCACGTTAACGTGGGGCGGCTGTGTCACCGCGTAGGCGATCGCCCGTGCAATATCTTCCGGTTGCAGGGGAGTAATCGCCTTGAAGCGGGCTTCAATTGCCTGCTTGGCGGCAGGATCGGCAATGTTGTCGATAAACTCGGTGGCAACCAGACCGGGTTCAATAATGGTGACGCGGATATTGTGTTTGTGAACTTCCTGCCGTAGCGCTTCCGAAAGCGCATTCACTCCCCATTTGGTGGCGTTATACACTCCCACGCCTGCCCGCGCTGTCCGTCCCGCAACTGACGACAGATTGACCACATGGCCCACTCCCTGCGCTTTGAAAATCGGCAGAACCGCGTGGGTTGCATACAGTAACCCCAGCACATTCAGGTCAAACTGTCGCCGCCACTCGGCAGGATCGCCATCCTCGATTGTTCCCAGTCCCCCGATGCCCGCATTATTAACAAGAATATCAATGCGTCCCAGGTCGCTATTCACCTTATGGATCAGTTTATTCACCTGAGCTTCATCACTGACATCTGTAACAACGGGTAAAGCCTTTCCACCAATCAATTCAATTTTTTGGGCGATCTCATCCAACCGATCCAGTCGTCGCGCTGCGATCGCCACCTGCGCACCCTCCTCTGCCAGAGCGATCGCCGTCGCCGCCCCAATCCCCGAAGAGGCCCCCGTCACAATTGCCACCTTTCCATCTAATTTTCCTGCCATGATTTTCTCCTGATGATTTGCTGTATATCCTTATCCCCATTTCCCTGCTGGTTTAAGCTGACGAAAATTTAATGCCAGGGCGATCGCTGCCACACTTAAAATCAGTGCGGCAACCTGGAAACTGCTCCGAAAACCTGCAACGATCGCCTCAGTTGGTGCCGCAGATGCATCCACGCCGCCAGCAACGGCAACGCTGACCGTTCCAAACACTGCTCCCAGAATTGAAGCACCCACCGTCACGCCGGACGTGCGGGAGAGCGAAAGCAGTCCGGAGGCAATACCCAACCGTTCCCGTGGCACCGATCCCATCACGGAACTGTCGTTAGGCGATCGAAAAATTCCCAGCCCAACGCCAAACAGTCCATACCGCAGCGCGTAGTCCCAGTCCGTTGTTCGAGCCGTTAATGTGCTGATTAACAAACAACTGATAATCATAATGATCAATCCGATTAGACCAATGATACGAAAGCCAAATCGATCCGACCATGCTCCAGATATCGGAGAGATGAATCCGCTGACGACTGAAGGAATCGCCAGCAACAACCCCAACTTGACCAGGGGATAACGCATCACCCGCTCCAGAAAGAACGGTGATACCAGCAGTGAACCGGCCAGCACCATGAACACCAGCCAGTTGCACCAGAGGCTGACGCTGAGCTGTCGATTCCGAAACAGCTTCAGTTCCAGTAACGGTTGGCTGAGCCGATCTTCCAGGAGCAGAAACGCGAGGAGGGCGATCACAGCGGTCACCAGCAGTCGGATGGCAACGGCACTGCCAAAGCCCTGCTGCTGTCCCTGAGTCATGCCCAGTGCAAAGGAACTGAGTGTCACCAGTGCCAGCCCTGCCCCCAGCAGGTCAAACCGTTGCGGTGTTTCAGACCGGATTGAAGGTGGCACCAGATGCAGCACCAGGAAACTGGCAATCAACCCCAACGGTACGTTCACCAGAAAAATGCTGCGCCAGCCCACAAACGCCAGCAGCAAGCCGCCAATCGAAGGGCCTAAAGCAACCCCCAGTGAAACTAAACTGCCGATAATTCCCACGGCTCGGCCCCGCTCTGAACTGGGAAAGACCTCGGTGATGATGGCAAATCCCAATCCTGAAATAAACACCGCACCGAAGCCCTGTAACGCCCGGAATATAATCAGCCAGGAAATTCCAGGGGCCAGCCCGCAGAGTAGTGAACCGATAGTGAATAGCGCCAATCCCGTCAAATACAATGGCTTTTTGCCGTGGATGTCCCCTAATCGGGTGGCTCCCAACACGAGGCTGGAACTGATCAGGGAATAGCTCAACACCGCCCACTGTGCCATTGGGAAGGAGGTGTTCAACGACTTTACCAGCGTTGGCAAAGCGACGTTGATAATGCCCACGTCAAGGGTGGACATAAAAATTCCCAGTCCGACTCCTGCTAACACCCAGAGTCGCTGCGCTTCCGTTAGTGAAAGGGATGAGTGTGTGTTTGACAAAGACTTATAACTATGAGACGACAGGTTTTTGAGGCGATCGCTCATCCAATGGCTGCAACTTAAGCGCTGCAAGTTAAGCATCATGTAGAATCAGGGTCTACCACACGGAGAAAATACTATACATCTACCGATTTACCGTATAATTTCTTCATTCAGACCATCCCACAATTACCTGAAAAAAGCAAGACAGCATGACACAAACCCAATGGACAGCGATCGACGACTACATCGCTTCCTTGCTCATCCCTACTGACCCATCCCTGGATGCCACGCTCCAGTCAACTGTTGACGGCGAACTGCCGCTGATTAATGTTGCTCCTAACCAGGGAAAATTGCTGCAAATTCTGGCGCTAACGCTCAATGCGCGGAGGATTCTGGAAATTGGTACACTAGCTGGCTACAGCACCATCTGGCTGGCGCGGGCGCTGCCTGCCGATGGTAAACTAATCACGCTGGAGTTCAGTCCCAAACACGCTGCCGTCGCGCAAGAAAATATCAACCGTGCCGGACTCTCCGATCGCATTGAATTGCGTCAGGGAGCTGCCCTAGACACGCTGCCTCAGCTTGCCGCCGAAAGCCAGAAACCCTTTGATCTGGTCTTCATTGATGCGGATAAGGTGAACACGGCTGAATACTTTTCCTGGGCGTTGAAATTAACCCGAAAGGGAAGTTTGATCATTACAGACAACGTAATCCGCAAGGGAGCCGTGACCGACTCAAATAGCGATGATCCGAATGTTCAGGGCATTCAGCGTTTTAATGAATTACTGGCAGAAGAATCGCGGGTCACAGCAACGATTATTCAAACAGTGGGTAGTAAAGGGCATGATGGATTGGCGATCGCCCTCGTCACCGCTGATTGACAAGGTTTCCCTTAATTCAATAGCTCACTTTCAATGCCTAACTCCTGCTGCTTCGGCAATTAAATCGAATACATCATATAAAGCGAATGCATATTTAAGGCGAGTATGTGCTACTTTTCCCTTCCCGAACGCAAGGAGAAATGGGTACACCGCACTTTTACTCTTACAGCAAGCATTGGTTGTGACTTTGTACTCTCCCTCAGTGCGGAGGTAATACTCATTAACAGTGTCTAACCAATTAGCTCCTGCCAAGTCTTGTCTGCATAACGACAAGGTTCTCTGCCTTCTAGCTGCTTAGCGGTTAGTCCCAGAGGCAGGTTGATGTAATCGACTAAGTGATTTTTCTGAAGTACGGTTATCCACACCTAGGAATTATTCAAAAAACTTACTTAGTAGAAAAAAACACGTTAATATGCAATTACGTATATAGCGTCCTCCCATAAATATTGGCGCTAGGTATGGCGTGAAGCTCCTTAATTTTAAGTAGGCGAAATTGTATGGTACAGAAACTTGCAAGACACCGCTCCTTTGGCAAAGAAAAGTACTTGCCTATAAGGCAAGATTTCTCCTATGACTTTTTGTCATGTCTAGGAACCCTGATCCCCGAAACCGACGTAGTTTTCCGGAAGCACGTCAAGGTGGCTGCGCTTGCTGTAGGTGGTTATCCTATAGAATTTATTGCTCAAAATGCCAAATACGCCAAAGCAACCGTTATTCGAATTTTAAATGACTTTAACCGCCGGGGTTTTTATGCGTTGATGGATGGGCGAAG
>JBIKWV010000224.1:0-6790 GCA_044356135.1 Elainellaceae cyanobacterium | reverse complement strand
TGCAAGTTTTGCTTCTCCGATGACCCCGTTCGCCACCCCTTAGGGCATCCCCATGAATCATTCTCTATCCCCTCGTTACCAGGCCCCTCAGAAACAGGGCCTCTATGATCCCCAGTTTGAACACGATGCCTGCGGCGTCGGGTTCATTGTCCATATGAAGGGACAGAAATCGCACAGTATCGTTGAGCAGGCGCTGACTATTCTGGTCAACCTGGACCACCGGGGAGCCTGCGGTGCTGAGGCGAATACCGGAGACGGAGCCGGGATCCTGATGCAGGTGCCCCACCGTTTTTTGAAGCGGGTTGCCGCAGAGTCAGGGTTGCTTCTGCCAGAAGCCGGGGAATATGGGGTGGGCATGATCTACGCCTCTCCCGACCCCGAAGTGCGGGAGCAGAGCCGCCGCGAGTTTGAAAAGATTGTGGCGGAGGAAGGCCAGCAGGTAATGGGGTGGCGCGATGTGCCCACCGATAATTCTTCCCTGGGAGCCACCGCCCGAGCCAGCGAACCCTTTGTGCAGCAGGTCTTCATCCGTAGCGTCAATGATCTGGACGATGCGGCCTTCGAGCGCAAGCTGTACGTGATTCGCAAGCGATCGCACTCCCAGATCCGCGCCACCCACCTCGATCCCTACTGGTACCCCGCCAGCCTTTCAGGTCGGACGATGGTTTATAAGGGAATGCTGATGCCGGAACAGGTGGGACTCTATTACCCCGACCTGCGCGATCCCGAGCTGGAAAGCGCCCTGGCCCTGGTGCATTCCCGCTTCAGTACGAATACGTTTCCCAGTTGGGAACGGTCTCACCCCTACCGCTACATTGCCCACAACGGCGAAATCAATACCCTGCGCGGCAACATCAACTGGATGCACGCCCGCCAGTCCCTCTTCGAGTCTGACCTGTTTGGCGACGATATCCACAAGATTCGCCCGGTGATTAACCCGGACGGCAGTGATTCGCTGATCTTTGACAACGCGCTGGAGTTGTTGACCCTGGCAGGGCGATCCCTCCCCCACGCCGTGATGATGATGATCCCGGAGCCGTGGACGGCTCACGAGTCCATGAGCGACGAAAAGAAAGCATTCTACGAGTACCACTCCTGTCTGATGGAACCCTGGGATGGGCCTGCATCGATCGCCTTCACCGATGGCACGATGATGGGAGCGGTGCTGGATCGCAACGGTCTGCGTCCCTCGCGCTACTACGTCACCAAAGATGACCTGGTGATCATGGCCTCGGAGGCCGGGGTGCTGCCCGTTGAACCGGAGCGGGTTGCCCATAAGGGACGGCTCCAGCCCGGACGCATGTTCCTGGTGAACATGGAGGAGGGGCGGATTGTAGCGGACGAAGAGATTAAGAATGCGATCGCCACCGCCCATCCCTATCGAGAGTGGATTAATCAGTACATGGTGGAGCTATCGCAGCTCAAAACGCCAGAGGAGACGCTGCACCCAATGACGGCTCAGGAGCCATCATTGGTAGAAAGGCAGATGGCGTTTGGATACACCTTTGAAGAACTGAGGCTACTGCTGACGCCGATGGCGAGAGACGGTGTAGAAGCCGTTGGCGCAATGGGGGCAGATACGCCGCTGTCGGTATTGAGCGATCGCCCCAAGTTGCTCTACGACTATTTTCAACAGCTCTTTGCTCAGGTGACGAATCCACCGATTGACTCGATTCGAGAGGAGATTATTACCTCTCCGATTACCACCATTGGTGCGGAGCGAAATCTGCTGAAACCGGAGCCAGAAAGCTGCCATTTGATCAAACTCAATACGCCAATTCTGACCAATGAAGAACTGGCAAAACTGAAGTACGTCAATGAGGGTGAATTTAAATCCATCACGCTGACTATTCTGTTTGATCCAAAGCAGGGTGTGGCAGGGCTGCAATCAGTGATGCAGCGGATTTGTGATGAGGCGGATGCGGCGATCGCCCAGGGGATTAACCTGCTGGTGTTGAGTGATCGGGGTGTGGATGCCCAGAACGCTCCGATCCCCGCCCTGCTGGCGGTGTCTGGTCTGCATCACCACCTGATTCGCAAGGGTACTCGTACCCGCGTTGGTCTGATTCTAGAATCCGGTGAGCCGCGTGAAGTGCATCACTACGCCACGCTGATCGGCTACGGCTGCGGCGCGATCAACCCCTACCTCGCCTTTGAGACGATTGGCGACATGATCAACGAAGGCTTGCTGGTCAATGTGGACTACAAGACCGCCTGCAAGAACTACATCAAGTCCGCCACCAAAGGCGTGATTAAGGTTGCTTCCAAGATTGGCATCTCGACGCTGCAAAGCTACCGGGGAGCGCAAATCTTCGAGGCGATCGGTCTGAACCAGTCTGTCATTGATCAGTACTTCACCTGGACGGCCTCCCGGATTGAAGGGGCAGATCTGGACGTGATTGCGAAGGAAGCGATGCTGCGCCACAGCCACGCCTTCCCCGATCGCCCCGCCAACGGTCACACCCTGGAAGTGGGCGGCGAGTACCAGTGGCGGAAGGAAGGCGAAGCGCACCTGTTCAGTCCCCAGACGATTCACACGCTGCAAAAAGCGGTGCGTGAGGGCAGCTACGACTCCTACAAACAGTACGCGGCGCTGGTGAATGAGCAGAACCAGAAGTACTTCACGCTGCGGGGACTGCTGGAATTCAAACAACGGGAACCGATTCCGCTGGAAGAAGTAGAACCGATTGAGTCGATCATGAAGCGGTTCAAGACCGGAGCCATGAGCTACGGGTCGATTTCTAAGGAGGCGCACGAGTCACTGGCGATCGCCATGAACCGCATCGGTGGCAAGTCTAACACCGGAGAAGGTGGAGAAGACCCCGAACGCTACACCTGGACAAACGAGCGGGGCGACTCCAAGAACAGCGCCATCAAGCAGGTGGCCTCCGGGCGGTTCGGCGTCACCAGCCTCTACCTGTCCCAGGCGAAAGAGCTACAGATCAAGATGGCTCAGGGCGCAAAACCCGGTGAGGGCGGTCAGCTCCCCGGTGGTAAGGTGTACCCCTGGATTGCCAAAGTCCGTCACTCGACCCCCGGTGTGGGCTTAATTTCACCGCCGCCCCACCATGACATTTACTCGATCGAAGACCTGGCGGAACTGATCCACGACCTGAAGAACGCCAACCGCGCAGCCCGGGTCAGCGTAAAACTGGTGTCTGAGGTGGGTGTAGGCACGATCGCCGCTGGAGTCGCCAAAGCCCACGCCGATGTGGTGCTGATCTCTGGTTTTGACGGCGGTACGGGGGCCTCTCCCCAGACCTCCATCAAACACGCGGGGCTGCCGTGGGAACTGGGTTTGGCCGAAACTCACCAGACGCTGGTGCTGAACAACCTGCGCTCCCGCATCGTGGTGGAAACCGATGGCCAGATGAAGACCGGACGGGATGTGGCGATCGCCGCCCTGCTGGGAGCCGAGGAATTCGGATTTGCCACTGCCCCCCTGGTGACGCTGGGCTGCATCATGATGCGCGTCTGCCACCTGAACACCTGCCCCGTCGGCGTCGCTACCCAGAACCCGGAACTGCGCAAGAACTTCACCGGAGACCCCGACCATACGGTGAACTTTATGACGTTCATCGCCACCGAACTACGGGAAATCATGGCGCAACTGGGATTCCGCACGCTGAACGAAATGGTGGGTCGCACCGATATTCTGGAGGCGAAGAAAGCTGTTGACCACTGGAAGGCCAAAGGCATTGACCTGTCAAGGATCCTCTATCAGCCGCAGGTGGGGCCTGAAGTGGGACGCTACTGCCAGATTCCCCAGGATCACGGTCTGGCTCAGTCGCTTGACCTGACGGTGCTGCTGGATCTGTGTGAAGGGGCGATCGCCCGTGGGGAGAAAGTCACCGCCACGCTTCCCATTAAGAACACTAACCGCGTTGTCGGCACCATTCTCGGCAACGAGATCACCAAGCGCCACTGGCACGGTCTCCCGGAAGACACGGTTCACCTCCACTTTCAGGGCAGTGCCGGACAGAGCTTTGGTGCCTTCGTCCCCGCTGGCGTGACGCTGGAACTGGAGGGCGACGCCAACGACTACCTGGGCAAGGGGCTGAGCGGCGGCAAGATCATCCTCTATCCGCCCAAAGGCTCCACCTTCGTCGCAGAGTCCAACATTATTGCTGGAAATGTCGCCCTCTACGGGGCCACCAGCGGCGAAGCCTACATCTCTGGCATGGCGGGTGAACGCTTCGGCGTCCGCAACTCCGGCGTCAATGCCGTGGTGGAAGCAGTGGGCGATCACGGCTGCGAATACATGACGGGCGGCAAAGTCGTCGTTCTCGGCCCTACAGGGCGCAACTTCGCCGCAGGTATGAGCGGCGGTATCGCTTATATTCTGGACGAACAGGGCGATTTTGCCACCCGCTGCAACCCGCAGATGGTGGGCCTGGAGAAAGTCGAAGACCCCGAAGAAATCGACGATCTGCGGCAAATGATCCAGCGCCACGCCGACTACACGGGCAGCCAAAAAGCTGTCAAAGTGCTGGACAACTGGGACGCCATGTTACCCAAATTTGTCCGCGTCATGCCGAAAGACTACAAGCGGGTATTGCAGGCGATTAAAGAGGCGATCGCCTCTGGCCTCAGCGGTGACGAAGCGTTAACCGCCGCATTCGAAGCCAACGTCCGCGACGTAGCTCGCATCGGTGGGGGTTAAATTGCATAGGGGCGAACAGCCGTTCGCCCCTATGCAATTTAACCTGATGCTTTCTGTAAAACCTCTGTTAGGGCTGGGCTAACGCCTGCTTTAGAACCAAATTTTCTTGAGACATCACATGGGCAAACCAACTGGCTTTATTGAATTTCTGCGCGAAGTTGCCTCTGAAGTTTCGCCGCGCGATCGCATTCAAAACTGGGACGAATTTCACCTGTCAATGCCGGAGGAAAAACTGCGGCAGCAGGGCGCTCGCTGTATGGATTGTGGCACGCCGTTTTGCCACACGGGAACCTTAATTAGCGGTATGGCCAGTGGCTGTCCGATTAATAATTTGATCCCGGAATGGAACGATTTAGTGTATCGAGGACTGTGGAAAGAAGCGCTCGATCGCTTACACAAAACAAATAACTTTCCTGAATTCACCGGGAGAGTCTGTCCGGCACCCTGCGAAGGATCGTGCGTACTCGGAATTACGAATCCTCCGGTGACGATCAAGAACATTGAATATTCGATCGCTGAGAAAGGTTGGGATGAAGGTTGGATTGAGCCACACTATCCGCTGAAACGCACGGGTAAGAAAGTTGCCGTGATCGGCTCTGGGCCTGCGGGACTGAGTGCAGCAGCACAGTTGAATGTGGCAGGCCACTGGGTGACGGTCTTTGAGCGGGCCGACCGTCCGGGGGGACTGCTGATGTACGGCATTCCCAACATGAAGCTGGACAAAGAAGAGGTGGTCATGCGACGCCTGAATATGCTGGAGCAGGAGGGCGTCAAGTTTGTTTGTAATACCGAGGTGGGTAAAAACTATTCCGTAGAGAGCCTGCTGCAAGAATTTGATGCGGTGGTACTTTGCACTGGAGCGACGAAGCCCCGCGATCTACCGATTGAAGGGCGGGAACTGACGGGGATTCACTTTGCGATGGACTTCCTGACGGGGAATACGCGATCGCTCCTCAATAGCCACTGCGGCGACGACTTCATTTCTGCTGAGGGCAAGGATGTAGTGATTATCGGCGGGGGTGACACCGGAACCGACTGCGTGGGCACCTCGATCCGCCACGGCTGCAACAGTCTGGCGCAGCTTGAGATCATGCCCAAACCACCAATGGCTCGCGCTGCCAATAACCCCTGGCCAGAGTGGCCGAAGGTCTACAAGATGGACTACGGTCAGGAGGAAGCCGCCGATCGCTTTGGCGATGATCCCCGCGTTTATACGACGACGGCAACAAAGTTTGAGGGCGATGAGAACGGTCAGGTCAAAGCCGTCCATACCGTTGAGGTGGAGTGGCAGCGCAACGAAAAAGGCCAGTTTATTCCCCAACCTATTGCCGGAACTGAGCAGGTTCGTCCCGCCCAACTGGTGCTTTTGGCAATGGGCTTCCTCGGGCCTGAACAGCCGCTGCTGGACGCTATGGGCGTGGAGCGCGATGCTCGCAGCAATGTCAAAGCGGATCACGGTCAGTATATGACCAGTCTTCCGGGGGTATTTGCAGCGGGAGATTGTCGGCGCGGTCAAAGCCTTGTTGTATGGGCGATTAACGAGGGACGTGGGGCGGCGCGGGAGTGCGATCGCTATCTGATGGGCGAAACCGATTTGCCCTGATCCCGTCATCTGACTGGTCAGCAATTCCCTTCAAGGTCTTACTGCCTCAGTCACCCCTGCCTCAGGATCGTGGATAAATTAACCTGGAATTTTTTTTAGAGAAGTGCGGTTTCGCCGCACTTCTCTAAAAAAGAATTGGGTTTTAATAAATTCACTCTCTTTGGGAGAGTGCCGTGTGTAAAGGTCTCCGAGATTGCTGGAAACCTCAAAGGTCGGGGTAAGGGGGCGATCGCACTAGCGCAGCTCTCTGCAGGAAGCGTTTTCTGTATCCTTGTAAAGTCTCGACTCAAAACTCAATAAGTCAGTGGGCTTGGAAAAGTCAAACCCCCTGAAAGCTGTTCTGCCCTTCGACCTCGCTCAGGACGGAACAGCTTTTTGGGTTTCGACTTTTTCCACACCCACTTACTTACTGGACTTTTGACTAAATTGCGCCGATTTTTCTTGAAACGCTGACTGCGTCAGCGTTTCAAGAAAAGTCGGCGCTAAAATTAAGTTCGCCGCGAAACGCTCTCGCAGAGAGCGTT
>JBIKWV010000223.1:0-6793 GCA_044356135.1 Elainellaceae cyanobacterium | reverse complement strand
ACGCCGCGCCAAGCGAAAACTGGGGTCTTAGCAAAACAGCAGATCCCTAAAAACTGGCCGACCTGGGTGGGAGTGAAATCAACTTTGCGGGTAATATACTGTTTCAACTGAATTTCGACCGGACTCGTGCATTAGTTTTTCTTATGAAAAATCGCTTTGTTCTCCTGGGGGCGATCGCCCTGATGACTGCACTGGTTCCCCTGTCGGCTCCAGCCCAGACACGCAGTTGCCGCGTTAACTGCAACGCCCCCCGCATCCAGTTTGCGCCGGGTCAATCCATCAGGCTGGCGCTGGTCAACCGCACTGATAGCGCGATTCGGGTCGGAAAAGTGCTGGAAGATGATGCGGAGTCCATTGATCCGGGTGAAGACCTGGAAATTGGCCTCGATCCGAGGCAGGAACCCGATATTCCTGTCGTTTTTTGGAGTGAGTCTGACCAGCCGCTGAGGGCAGTTTTGACCCGCAGAGACGACGCCACCCTGTTCGTGGAGCTGCTGCCCGCCACCAGACCACCGGGCGATCGATCTCTGTTCTTGCGATCGAATGGACTCGTGGGGATTTTTTAGGTTTTGCTCTGTGTTGTAGTGGTCGGGCACGGCTAAAGCTGTCTATTAACCCTGTGGGGCAGGCATCTTGCCTGCCCGATTTTCTGGGCGGGCAAGATGCCCACCCCACAGGAATTCCACAGAAAATAGTACAGTCGCACATCAGGCAACTGCGGCATAATCCGGCAACTGCGGCATAATATAGTGTGCTAAAGGCTTCTCCCTAACGCCTGCCAATTCCCCTGTGTCCTTTTCTCCCGATTCGCCCCAGCGCAGCCCTCGATCTCTGCCATCCCAGCGGTGGCAGATCGCGCCAGTAGCAAAAATCCAGGTGAATCGGCTGGCACGAACCACAGGGTTAGACCCCTTGCTGGCGCAGGTGCTGGTGAATCGGGGCATTGACACACCTGAACAAGCAGAAATTTTTCTTGACCCTGCAAAAATGGTGCTACCGCCGCCCACGGAGGAGTTTCCCGACCTGGAGGCGGCACTGGAGCTGCTGATCCGGGCGATCGCCAACCGGGACGCGATCGCCATCTGCGGGGACTACGACGCCGACGGCATGACCAGTACGGCGCTTCTCCTGCGGGCACTGCGGGCGTTGGGTGCACAGGTGGACTACGCCATTCCCAGCCGCATGAGCGAGGGCTATGGGATCAACCAGCGAATTGTGGAGGAGTTCCACGCCGAAGGGGTAAAGCTGATTCTGACGGTGGACAACGGGATTGCAGCTCATGGCCCGATCGCCCGCGCCCGCGAACTGGGGCTGAACGTCATCGTCACTGACCACCACGATCTGCCTCCCGAACTGCCCAACGCCAACGCCATTCTCAACCCCAAGCTACTGCCCGAAGCATCTCTATTTCATGGAGTAGCCGGAGTTGGCGTCGCTTACATTCTGGCGATCAGTCTGGCGCAGGTATTGGGACAGACCCAGGATCTGACCAATCCCCTGCTGGAACTGTTTACCCTGGGCACGATCGCCGACCTGGCTCCCCTTACGGGAGTCAACCGCCGCTGGGTGAGGCGCGGTCTGACGCTGCTGCCCAAATCACAACTGGTGGGCGTACAGGCGCTGATTCAAATTGCTGGGGTGGGTAGTGACCAGAGTGCCCTGAAGCCAGAAGCGATCGGCTTTCGGTTGGGGCCACGCATCAACGCAATCGGGCGCATTGGTGACCCACAGACCGTAATCGAACTATTGACGACGGATGATCCGGGGCGGGCACTGGAGCTGGCGATGGTGTGTGAGCAGGTGAACCGCCGCCGCCAGGAGCTTTGCGAGGAGATCGAGCAGGAGGCGATCGCCTGGTGTGAGCAGCGCCAGATTAACTTCCTGGAGGACCGGGTGCTGCTGGTGGTACATCCGGGCTGGCACCACGGAGTGATTGGCATTGTGGCCTCGCGGCTGGTGGAGCGGTACGGCGTGCCCGTCTTCATTGGCACCTACGAGGACGACGATCGACAGCACATCCGGGGGTCAGCCAGGGGCACGCCAGAATTTAATGTGTTTGATGCGCTGCAAGCCTGCGGCGACCTGATGGAGAAATTTGGGGGACACAAGGCCGCCGGAGGGTTCTCCTTCAAGGCAGAAAATCTGGAAGCGGTGCGATCGCGCCTCCGATTGTTCGCCAACCTGCACCTGCAACCCCACCATCTGAAACCACTGGTCACCATTGATGTCCAGGCCAACCTGTCTGACCTGACGCTGGAACTCTACCAGCAGATCGACCAGCTCCATCCCTGTGGCATCGACAACCCCGACCCCGTGTTCTGGACACCCAATGTCTGTGTAGTGGAGCAGCGCACGATAGGCCGCGACCAGGCGCACCTGAAGCTGGTGGTGGCCCAGGAGGGTGGTAATGTGGGAATTAAGGCGATCGCATGGCGCTGGGGTGAGTACTGTCCCGTCCCCGGTCGCATGGATATTGCCTACCGTCTACGGCTAAACGAGTGGAACGGCAAACGGGCGGTGGAGCTGGAGCTGGTGGGAGCACGGTTGCCGGGTGGTGTGTCCGCAGAGCAGAGAACTGATCATCTGAACCTGGGAACTGTAGAGTCCCCAGTCGCGGCAAGAACGGTAGTTCCCCAGACCAGAGAGCGAAAAATTCAACCGTCCACCGAAAGCACTGCATTTTCTGAAGCACTCCCCTCGCCAGCGGCTCCTCAACCTCAACGGGAGCCTGCGATCGCTTCACCGAACTCCGAGGATACCTCCTTCAGCATGGAGGAGGAACTCACCGACGAACTGCCGCCCAAAAGCTTCTTCTTTTACAACGCACGGCAGTATAGCTGCTGCATTGCCCTGGTTGAAGGCGGTCGGGAGCTGAGAATTCAGAATCCCACCGGACAGGTGCTGGCGGTGCAGCCCCACCGAAAACAGGGGCTTCTGGGCACCAGTCGGGCCACCGCGCAGGAGGTGGACATTGCCCAGCCGCACTTCTACAATCTGATTCGCATCGCCCTGGACACACTGGAAATTGCCGATAAGGATCAGCTTCTAAAAAAAAAGACCAGCTCCTCACTGAAAAAGATCGACAAATAGAGACGCTACAACAGCAGATCACCCTCCTGCAACAGCAGATCACCCAACTGACGGAGGAACAGCAGCGACAGTACGAGATGCTTCAGGCCAACCTGGAGGCGCAGGAGACCGCTATCCAGGAACAGGAAATTGCCATTCAGGCGCAAGAAAATGAGATCGTCACCCTGCAAACCCAGATGCAGCAGTCTGCTCCGCCCATCGACCCGGAGGCGTTTGCTCCGCAGTTCCCCGAAGGGGTAATCGCTCGTGACCTCAAAACCCGCCTGGGCAACGCCGTCTGGTTTTGCCTGCACGAGCGCACCCAGCGGGACTTGAGTCTGGCACTGGAGCGCTATCAGCGGATTCAGGCAGAAGCGTTCACCGCGCAGACGACGGATTACGATTACTCGGAGGCGGGCGATCGCCTCGGTGCCGCCGTCCATCGAGAAGTCGTGCAGCCCTTCTTCCGGGCGCTCCAGACCTATAGGACAGAAAACGAAGAGGCCGATACCGACCTGCTGGTTCTGCCTCAGAAAAAGCCCTCTCTGGAGATGCTACCGCCCCTGCTGGCGGAGCGCTGGCAGACGTTTCAGGGCGATCGCCTGTGCCAGAACCGGCCGCCTGATGAGCGCGACTTCTACGTCATCACCAGCAATCCCGCCTTCAATCCCGACCAGCAGCGCCAAATCATCCTGTTCCTGCAAACCTGGGAGCATCCGCTGGCAGAGTGGCTCCTGTCGAATCGCGGCTATGCCGCAGCAACGCTGGATCAGATTGGTCAGTTGCGGAGTCTGGCCAATCGCCCCGAAGATCTGCTCTACGAGTGGCAGTTTCAACGGATGGCGGAGCTGGTGCTGGGGGGAAGCGATGAGCCGGGACTGTTTCGAGAGATCTATGGGGCGAAGTGAGGAGGGGCGATCGCACGCTATGATGCAAAGCGCATCCTCGGTGTTCTTCTATGCAAGGTTTTGCCCATCGTCTACCGCTCCTGTCGAAGGTTCAAACCTGGTTTGGGTTGAGCCTGGTGCTGCCGATCTACTACGGCCTGGTGGCGCTGCAAAAGGCGTTCTCCAGGGAGTACATGGTGCAGGATGATGCGCGGCAGCATGTTTTCTGGATGCAGCGATATCTCGATCCGGATCTGTTTCCTAACGATTTAATTGCCGATTACTTTCAGGCGGTTGCCCCACCGGGATATGAAACTTTCTATGCGGTGTTCGCCCACCTGGGAATCTCTCCGTTTTTGCTCGCCAACCTGCTCCCCATTGGGTTGGGTTTGATCACCTCCATCTATTTATTCTGGGTTTCCTTTCATTTATTTCCAGTTCCATCCGCCGCATTTCTCACCTCCACCATCATTACCCAGGCGCTATGGCTCGAAGATGATCTGATTTCAGCAACAGGACGAGCATTTCTCTATCCTATCTTTGCGGCTTTCCTGTATTACCTGCTGAAGCGATCGCTCCTCCCCTGCCTCCTCACCGTCATTCTGCAAGCCCTGTTCTTCCCCGCTATGTCCCTGGTGCAGGCGGCCACCTTAACCGTGCGGTTACTGGATTGGCGAAAGGGGCGATTGCAGCTCTCCCAACGTCGATTCGATTGGCTGATCTGGTTGCTGGGAAGCAGTTTTACCGTGGGGCTGCTGCTCCTGTTTCAGCGAGACACCGGAGTGTTTGCCCCTGTTGTCACCCGAGCACAGATGCTGGCGATGCCGGAGTTCAATCCGGGCGGCAGAATTGTCTACTTCGTCAGCAATCCATTCCGCTTCTGGTGGATGAGCAATGGCGGAATCAATCCTCTGATCTATCCACCAATCGCCCTCCTCGCTTTTCTGTTTCCCGTGGTATACGGGTATCCTCAGTTGTCAGAACGGATTCAAATTTTGCTTAAGATCAGGTTAAAACAGAGTTCCAGAAGCCGTCAATTACCCTTAGATTTAAGCCTCAGACAGTTATCAAGCGCCCTTCACCAATCCCTCTCTCTCGATGTTCGGATTCTGTCCGATCTACTCCTGGGGTCATTCGGACTATGGCTACTCGCGCATCTTCTTTTAGGTAAACTTTATTTTCCCAATCGCTACACCCAGCATAGCCTGCGAGTCATCATGTCGATCGCCACAGGTATTCTGCTGACCCTGATGCTAAAAGCTGGCTGGATCTGGCTACGGCAACAGCGCTGGCAGCGACTCCGCTTCTGGCAGCAGTTTCTCATCGGGTTCGTCAGTCTGTTTTTGTTGGCGTCCATCGTCGTCCCTGCACTTCCAGCCGTCACCCTCAGCGCCCTCAACTTTGTGCGGGGGCGATCGCCCGAACTCTATCAATACCTGTCCCAACAGCCCAAAGAGACGCTAGTGGCATCGCTGGCAAAGGAAGCGGATAATCTGCCAACCTTTGCCGCCCGATCGGTGCTGTTTAGCGAAGAACACGCCCTGCCCATGCACCTGGGCTACTACACCCCGATCAAAGCGCGAATTCTGGATGTGATCAACGCCCAGTACAGCACTGACCCAGCGGTGGTCAAAGCGGTGATTCAGAAATACGGCATTGATTTTCTATTAATTAATGACAACGCATTTACAGCAGACTATCTTTCCGGCAATAATTGGCTGAAACTGTTTCAACCTGCAACTGACCGGGCGATCGCCACCCTGGAGACCAAGCAGACTCCAGTGCTTGCAGGCTTGATGCAGTCCTGTTCAGTGGTGCAAACCAACGGTCTGTATCTGGTCAGTACGTCCTGTGTCCTGTCACGCTTAGAGAAGCAATAGTCGAGTATGCACCGCCAAAATCGGCTCCTGAGTTTACTCCTGGTCACTGCCCTGGCTCCGATTGCAGCGATCCAGCTCCCCGCCTGGGCCAATCCTGGTTCTACCCAACGACTTGCCCAGGCACAGCCCAACGTTCCAGGCATGTCTGAGCTGAACCGGGGTCTGCAACTGATCCAGCAGGGCAAGCTGGATGATGCGATCGCCGCCTTCCGTCGCTCCGCCAGCCAGAATCCCGGCCTCGCAGCCGCCCACTACAATCTGGGCCTGGGACTGCGCCAGAAGGGACAGTTACAGGCCGCCGCCAGCGCCTTTCATCAGGCGATTCAGGCCGATCCCCAGTTCTCCCTGGCCTACGCTAACCTGGGCGCTGCCTTACTGGAGGGTAATAACCTCGACCTGGCCCAGCAGTACCTGCAGCGGGCTGTCCAGATCGATCCCAACCTGGGACTGGCCCACTACAATCTGGGCCTGGTGGCCCGATTGCGGGGGAATCGACAGCAGGCGATCGCCAGCTTTCAACGCGCTGCCCAGCTCACCCCCAACGCCGCCGAACCCAACTATCACCTGGGCGTTCTCTATCAGGAACAGAACCAGCTCCTGGTGGCGGTGAACGCCCTCCAGCGGGCGATCAACCTGCGTCCTAACTACGCCGAAGCCCACTATTCCCTCGGCTCTATCCTGTTTCAGCAGGGCAAGCTGGACGAAGCCCTGAGCGCCTTCCGCCGCGCCGCCCAGGTCAATCCCAACTATCCAAACGCCTACTACGGCGCGGGGCTGGTCTTTCTGCGTCAGAACAATTTCTCGGAAGCCCAACGAGTTCTGCAATACGCCAGAGATTTATTTAACGCGCAGGGGAATCGTCCCTGGGCCACGAATGCGGAGCAGTTGCTTCAGCAGGCACAAAATCGGCAGTAGGGTATCTGTAGAAATCAAACCCATTTGTAGCGTGGCTGGGAA
>JBIKWV010000222.1:0-6812 GCA_044356135.1 Elainellaceae cyanobacterium | reverse complement strand
AATTTCTTTTGTAGAAATCTCCTAAACCACAACTGCCTCTGGTGACTTCACCTGATTCAACAGGTTCGTCAAGACATCTCCTTCAATTACCTCTGTTTCCAGAAGTTTGAGGGCGATCGTTTCCAGCAGATCCCGGTTGTGAGCCAGGATGTCCAACGCTTTCTGGTGCGCCGATTCCACGATGCCTTTCACCTCTTTGTCGATCGCCTCAGCCGTCTGCTCGCTCACCAAGCGTCGGGGATTCATCCCCTCACTGCCCAGGAACATGTTCTGTTGTCCCTGCTGGTAAGCTAGCGGCCCCAGCACCTTGCTCATGCCGTAGGTGGTGACCATGCGCTCTGCCAGATCGGTGGCGCGTTGCAGGTCGTTAGAGGCTCCGGTGGTGATGCTGCCGAAGACAACTTCTTCTGCGGATCGCCCACCCAGCAGGGTTGCAATCTGTCCATGCAGCTCATCCTGACTCAGCAAGAAGCGATCTTCCGTGGGTAGTTGCAGGGTATAGCCGAGAGCAGCCATCCCACGAGGCACAATCGAGATCTTCTCGACCTTGTTGCTTCCGGGCATCAATGCACCCACCAGAGCGTGACCAACTTCATGATAGGCCACGATCTTCTTCTCTTTTTCATTGAGGACACGGCTCTTCTTCTCCAGGCCAGCCACGACCCGTTCGATCGCCTCGGCAAAGTCCTCCTGGGCCACCAGTTCCCGGTTGTTCCGGGCGGCCAGCAATGCGGCTTCGTTCACCAGGTTGGCCAGGTCGGCTCCGGCGAAACCAGGGGTGCGGGTGGCGGTCGTCTTCAGATCGACATCAGGCCCCAGTTTGACCTCTTTGGCGTGGATTTCCAGAATTGCCAGTCGGCCAGCCAGGTCGGGGCGATCGACCAGCACCTGACGGTCAAACCGTCCAGGGCGCAGCAGCGCAGGGTCGAGGGTTTCAGGACGGTTAGTTGCCGCCAGGACGATCACGGTTTGATCACCAGCACTGAAACCATCCATCTCCGTTAGAAGCTGGTTCAGGGTTTGTTCCCGCTCATCGTTGCCACCGTAGAAGCCATTCGAGGCGCGAGACTTACCAATCGCATCCAGCTCATCAATGAAGATGATACAGGGAGCCTGTTTCTTTGCCTGCTCGAACAGATCACGGACGCGGGAGGAACCCACACCCACAAACAGTTCAACAAATTCAGAACCGGAGATGCTGAAGAAGGGAACCCCAGCCTCACCCGCAACAGCCTTGGCCAGCAGGGTTTTACCCGTTCCCGGAGGCCCCACCAGAAGCACGCCTTTAGGAATTCGAGCGCCAATGTTGGTGAAGCGCTTGGGATTCTTCAGGAAGTCTACAATTTCCACCAACTCGGTCTTGGCCTCTTCCACACCCGCCACGTCCTTGAAGGTGATCTTCTCAGATTCGCCCTCGACATAGACTTTGGCGCGACTCTTGCCAATCGAGAGGACGCCCTGACCGCCACCACCTGCGCCACGGGCCAGGAAGAACTGCCACACCGCCACGAAGATCAGCGGCGGAATCACCCAACTCAGCAGGCTGCCGAACCAGCTATTCTTTTGCGGCGGAATTGCGGCAAATTCCACACTCTTTTCTTCTAACAGTGTCGGTAAATTCAGGTCAAAAATTGGCGTCGTTGCCAGAACCTCACCCGGTTTGCCCTCTTCCCCCTTGAGCTGATAGCGAATCTGCTCCTGGCCGACTGAGGCCCGCAGCACTTCGCCCTCGTTCACCTGATGGATGAACAGGCTATAGGGCACCTGGGGAATCTGGGGGCCAAACAGGAATGGCGATAGAAGATTGACTAACAGAAATAAGCCGGACACCAGCAATAGAATATTGCCAATGACGCGCGATCTTGGGCGCTTCGGCTGGTCTTTAATTGGCATTGGAAAATGCTCCTTTTTTCATACAAAGCGGGACGATGAACGTCCCCAGAGCAGCAGAGTCGGAGCGTTGTAACGGAAAATAGCCGACTCACTCAGGAATTGAGAATTGAATAACCTGCAATTTCTGTGGAACGGGCATCTTGCCCGTCCGGGCGGGTCGGACACCCACCCCACAAGTCATCAATCCACAATTCTTAGCATCTCTTAATCAATTCTAATGAGGATTCCGGGAACAAAACGCGCTCTACGGAAGTAGGAGAGGTAGGGATTTCCTACCTTGATCGCTCACACCCATCCCCGCAGGTACTCCAGCTCATCGCGCACTAAGCCTGGAGAGAACCCCAGCCCAAAGGCCAGTGAACTATCCATCGACACATCGGGGGGGCGGGGAGCCGCCATCAGTACATCTGCCTGCCGACAGGCGAGAATTTTTGCCTGCGGGATGTCCAGCGCCTCCACCATTCGCTGACCAAATTCGTAGCGAGACAACCGCTGCGCTCCCCCCAGGTGCAACCGTCCCTGCGCCTTCTCCAACGCCAGCAGCAGTCCTTTCGCTGCATCGCGTCCACTCACAGGAGTTCGATACTCATCGGTAAACAGCGCTACCTCCTCCCCGCTACGGAATTTCTGGAGAAAGGGCTGAAGAAAGCTGTTGGCGTGGGGCGCATAGCCAAACAACAGCGGCATCCGGCAAACCACGGCTTTGGGGTAGCGCTGCAAAATCTCGACCTCCGCCAGGGCCTTGTGTTCCCCATAGAGGTTGACCGGGCAGACGGGGTCGGTTTCGCTATACGGGGCATTCTTCCCGTCGAACACCAGATCCGTTGAGGTAAACGCCATTGGAATATTGGCCTCGGCGCAGAGGTCGGCCACGTACTGGGACGCCGTAACGTTGATGGCAAAGGAGCCTTCTGGGTTCTGCTGGCAGGCATTGGGCTGCGACAGAGCAGCCGCATGGATCACCGCGTCAGGTTTTACCTGTTGAAAGACCTGCTGGAGAGCTGAGAAATCGGTGAGGTCGCAGGGGAGTATCACGGTGCCGGGAACCTCAACCCGGCGGCTGTGGGCGGTGCCAAAAACGCGCCAGTCGGCCTGGGCCATCTGACACAAGTTCCACCCCAGGAAGCCGCTTGCCCCTGTTACCAGGAGCTTTCTGGTTGTCTGGCTATCTTCCACCGCTCACTCCTTAGACGCGATCGCTCCAAACAGTATAGAATTCCTTAAGATTCACCTGTGGTTAGCGGAAAAACAAGTCGTGGCTCAGATTAGCAGACGATGCAGCTCAACAAACCTGATTTGCCAGCACTGTGGATATTCATCGCACTTATCGTGCAGGTGAGAAGGCGCAGGGGGATTTCCCCTTGAGGGAGTCAAGGGGGTGTGCCTCTGCATCCTCTCACCTGGGTAAGAACCGCCATATTGCAGCGTTTTTGAGGAAATCTTGACGATATTTACTTGTAACGTGATGTGCAGCTTCGTTCTGAAAAACAGGGATTCTTGTGGGGTGGGCATCTTGCCCGCCCAGCTCCGGGCAGGCAAGATGCCCACCCAGTTCCGGGCAGGCAAGATGCCTGCCCCACAGGAGGTAGACCAAAGCTCCATATCTAGATGACTTGGACTCAGCGCCCCACAGGAGGTAGACCAAAGCTCCATATCTAGATGACTTGGACTCAGCGAATGCGGTATTGCAGCAGTGCTGACTCTGTTTTGTGTTCACCCTCTGCCTGGTCAGCGCCCCCAAATTCTTCTGTTAACCGTTAACCGTGCGATTACTTTTGGGCATCCTATCCTTTGTTGCTGCCCTTTCAGTCCCAGGAGACAGGCAATCCAGAACCTCCAGGTTCTATGATGCTTGTCGCTACTGCCTCGTCTGCCCCTATCTCGTAAATTTCTCAAGAGTGAATCCATGACCTCCTCCCCCATCCAAAATCAGGTATTCTGGCATACGCTTCCGGCAGACAAATCGCTTCAGTTGTTGGAGAGCAATCGCCAGGTTGGGCTGTCGGATCAGGAGGTCGCCCAGCGCCAGCAGCAGTATGGCCCCAATGAACTGGAAGAAAGTGGTGGCCGCACGCCGCTGATGATTCTGGTGGATCAGTTTAAGAACATCATGCTGATCATGCTGATTGCGGTGGCGATCATTTCCGGTGTGATGGATTTAATCGATTTGCAGTCGGGTCAGGCAAAAGCCAACGACATTCCCTTTAAGGACACGATCGCAATTCTGGCAATCGTATTTCTCAATGGTTTGCTGGGCTATATCCAGGAGAGCCGTGCAGAAAAGGCACTGGCCGCACTGAAAAACCTGGCATCCCCGCGAGTGCGCGTGGTACGGGATGGCAAGGTCACAGAAGTCAACTCCAAAGAACTGGTACCCGGTGATGTAATGCTGCTGGAGGCCGGGGTGCAGATTTCTGCCGATGGCCGTTTGCTGGAGGAAGCCAACTTGCAGGTGCGCGAGTCTGCCCTCACCGGAGAAGCCGAACCTGTGAGCAAGCGAGTCGAAGTGAATCTGAAGGAAGACACTCCTCTGGGCGATCGCATCAACCTTGTCTACCAGGGGACTGAGGTGGTGCAGGGACGCGGCACGGTGCTGGTGACGGGCACAGGCATGAAGACCGAACTGGGTAAGATTGCCACCATGCTGCAATCGGTCGAGTCTGAACCCACCCCCCTGCAACAGCGGATGGATCAGCTCAGCAAGGTGCTGGTCTACGGGGCGCTGGCGCTGGTGGCGCTGGTGGTCATCGTCGGTCTGATCGCAGCGGGTATGGGCAGCTTCCGAGAACTGTTGGAGGTGTCCCTGAGTATGGCGGTTGCCGTGGTACCTGAAGGTCTGCCTGCGGTGATTACCGTGACTCTGGCTATCGGGACACAGCGCATGGTGCGCCGACAGGCTCTCATCCGCAAACTGCCTGCGGTGGAAACTCTGGGTTCCGTGACGACCATCTGTTCCGACAAGACTGGTACCCTGACGCAGAACAAGATGGTGGTACAGGCCGTCCACCCCATCAAACAGTCGCTACAGGTCACCGGGCAGGGCTACATCCCCGAAGGTAATTTTCTGATCGACAATCAGGTCACCGAAGCCCAGCACAATCCTGGACTGCGATCGCTCCTCCTGGCCTGCACCGTCTGCAATGACTCGATTCTGCAAAAAGAAAAGGGCGAGTGGGCGATCCTGGGTGACCCCACAGAAGGCGCACTATTGGTGGTGGCTCGCAAGGCGGGGTTTGACGCTGGCCAGATTGCCAATAAACTCCCCCGATCAGGCGAGTTTCCTTTCTCCTCCGAGCGCAAGCGCATGAGCGTGATTCTGAAGGACGAGGGCGGCGCAATGAAAGAGGAATTTCCACCCTTTGCTGCCAATCCTTCTCCCTACACGCTGTTCTGCAAAGGCTCCCCGGAACTGGTGCTGGAGCGCTGCCAGCAGATTCTGGTGGGGGACAAAGTTCAACCCATCACCGATGACCAGCGGCATCAGGTTTTAGAAAAGAACAACCAGTTGGCCAGCAAAGGTCTGCGGGTTCTGGGTTTTGCTTACCGTCCACTCGATCAACTGCCTCCCGAAGGTGCAGACGAGCAATACGAGAAAGACCTGATTTGGCTGGGACTGGTGGACATGCTGGATGCTCCTCGTCCCGAAGTGCGGGATGCGGTAGCCCGCTGCCGTTCTGCCGGAATTCGCCCGATCATGATCACGGGTGACCACCAGTTGACGGCACAGGCGATCGCCGAAGATCTGGGGATTGCGATGGAAGGCGATAGCGTTCTTACCGGGCGTGACCTGGAAAAAGCCAGCCCGCAAGACCTGGAAGAGTACGTTAGAAACGTCAGTATCTTCGCCCGCGTGGCTCCCGAACATAAGCTGCGGATTGTGCAGTCGCTCCAGCACCAGGGCAGAATTGTGGCGATGACCGGAGATGGGGTAAACGATGCCCCCGCTTTGAAACAGGCCGACATCGGTGTGGCAATGGGGATTACGGGAACCGATGTAAGTAAGGAAGCCAGCGACATGGTGCTGCTGGACGATAACTTCTCCACCATCGTGGCCGCCGTTGAAGAAGGCCGCACGGTCTACACCAACATCCGCCGCTTTATCAAATACATCCTGGGTTCCAATATTGGTGAGGTGATCACGATCGCCGCTTCTCCCCTGATCGTCGGGGCAGCAGGCGTTCCCCTCAGTCCTCTGCAAATCCTGTGGATGAACCTGGTCACGGACGGTCTGCCTGCACTGGCGCTGGCAGTAGAACCGGCAGAGACCAACGTGATGAACCGCCCCCCCAATGATCCCCAGGAGAGTATCTTTGCCCGTGGTCTGGGGGCTTACATGGCGCGAGTGGGGATTGTCCTGGCGATTATTGCGATTATCCTGATGTATGTCGCCTTCACCTATTTCAGTAACCCGGATGCGCCTGGTGGCCCCGATCGCTGGAAGACGATGGTGTTCACCACCCTCTGTCTGGCGCAGATGGGCCACGCCCTGGCCATTCGTTCTAATGTTCGCTTGACCGCTGAGCTGAATCCCCTGAGTAACCCCTACGTTTGGGCCGCAGTGGTGCTGACCAGCCTGCTGCAACTGGCGCTGATCTACTTCGCCCCCTTGCGTAACTTCTTTGGCACTCACATTCTCAGCAGCACCGAACTGTGGATTTGTATCGGCTTTAGCGCTCTGATGTTTGTCTGGATTGAACTGGAGAAACTGTTCGTCCGATTCTTCTTCAGCCGCAAAGCCTAACTTCCGCAGCATCCAAGCCTAATTCACTTCACCCCGGTCAGTGACCGGGGATTTTTTTTGGCATATCGCAACCGAAAGGTTGATTAGGACGGGGTGCAGGGGTTCCACTCCTGCGTGGGGGTCCTGCCCCCTTGTCCTAACCAAAATCTCAATTGCCATAAGATCGACTTAGGGATCT
>JBIKWV010000220.1:0-6854 GCA_044356135.1 Elainellaceae cyanobacterium | reverse complement strand
CCACCCCCCCCCACGCGAAACCTGGGATTTTATTAAACAGCAGATCCCTAATGTCACAGCTACAGGAATAGACCCCATAGAGTTTTCCGGGAGGTTCAGGTATTATTTGCTTTAAATCCTCTGAGTTTTGCGTGTTCCTACGGTTAATCGACACTGAAAAGAAAACACTCACAAAAATCTGTACTTCACTAGAGCGAGAAACGCAATAGTAAGAGATTTGACGCAGCTAAAGTGGTGCAATAACAAAGGATTCATTCACAGTGGGGCGGACATCCTGCCCAGTATTTTGGCTAAGGAACAGAAATTTAATAAAACCCGGAATTTAGTTTCTGCAAGCGCGGCTTCGTCGCGCTTGCAGAAACTAAATTCCGGGTTTTAATCAATCCGTGATCCTAAGATGGTTGCCTGGTGTTCTGGGCAGGCAAGATGCCCGCCCCACGTATCATACTACTCAAGCTGACAATTTTAGTTCACGATTTAACACATCCCGGATTCAACGGCAAAAGTAGTTTAGGAAAATTGGAGAAAGCTTTGTGGAAGACGAGATTTATCTTGGGGTTGATTTTGGAACATCGGGAGCAAGGGCGATCGCCATCTCTAAAAGCGGACATATACAGGAACAGTTCAGTATACGTTTTGCGAATGAACAGAAAAATCTGTTAGCGCTCTGGAAAGAGACACTGTTTAAATTACTGAGCCAATTTTCTGGAGCCATACGAGGACGGATACGGGCGATCGCCATCAATGGTACATCATCAACTGTGCTGCTGTGCGATCAGGACGGTCAACCGCTGACTGAACCAATTTTGTATAACGACGATCGGGGGGCGGCTGTTCTTGAAGCGGTGAGGGCGATCGCGCCAGAAAATCATACCGTTGTCGGCACCACGTCCAGTCTGGCAAAACTACTGTGGTGGAAGTCTCAGGGATTGCTGAATACCAACGCTCGAACTGGGCAATGTTACTTTCTACATCAGGCGGATTGGTTGGCATTTCTACTGCACGGTCGAATCGGTGTAACGGACTATCACAACGCTTTGAAGCTGGGCTATGACGTTGAAGCGATGTGTTATCCCGATTGGCTTTTGGCACTGGATTTGCCTGTCGTGTTGCCGCAGGTATTGGCTCCGGGGGATGCGATCGCCCCCGTCAGTGTAGCGATCGCCCAGCAATTTGGCCTACCGTCCAGTTGTCAAATTCATGCAGGTACCACCGATAGCATTGCGGCGTTTCTGGCCAGCAGGGTCAAGGCTCCGGGAGAAGCAGTAACCTCTCTGGGGTCAACGCTGGTTCTGAAGCTGCTGAGTCGGCAGCGGGTGGATGATGCCCGATACGGCATTTATAGCCACCGATTGGGAGATCTCTGGTTGGTTGGCGGTGCTTCCAATACGGGGGGCGCAGTGCTAAAGCAATTTTTTTCAAACGAAGAACTGGTTCGACTCAGCGCCCAAATTTCTGCAGAACAGCCTACTCCACTGGACTATTATCCACTGCTCAAACCAGGGGAACGGTTTCCGATCAATGACCCAAACTTGCTGCCCAGATTAGAGCCTCGTCCGGCGAATGATGTCGAGTTTCTGCACGGTTTGCTGGAGGGGATTGCGCGAATTGAGACCAGGGGATATCAGTTGCTTCAGGAACTGGGAGCGTCGCCGTTAACCCGCGTGTTCACAGCGGGGGGTGGGGCAGAGAATGAATGCTGGATGAGGGTGCGATCGCGTCTGCTGGGTGTCCCTGTGGTGCGATCGGTTCAGACGGAGGCGGCGTATGGTACGGCGTTATTGGCTGCGGGGCAGATTCGGAGGGAACATTCTTCTACTACATTGCTATGAAATTGGCCTTTTGACTAACTTGTGCCGATTTTTTCTGAAACGCTGACTCCGTAGGCATTTCAGAAAAAATCGGTGCTAAGATCGAATATGCTGCGAAACTCACTCGCAGAGAGCGTTTCGCGGCATTGTAGAGAAAATAGTCAAAATTCCAGTGAAGGAAATACTGCTGTCGAAAGGAGGAACCTGATTATTGGGTCTGCTCAGAGATCCACTGGAGATAGGGCAGTGAACCTGCAAGGATAGGCAGGGCAATGATTTCTGGGACTTGATAGGAGTGGATTTCTCGAATTTTTGCCTCCAGCGCCAGGAATTGATCCAGGTCAGTTTTTATCAGCAGTTGATATTCGCTGGCATGTTCAACTTTGCCCTTCCAGGTGTAAATCGACTGGATGGGCAACAGGTTGACACAGGCGGCGAGTTTGGCTTCGACCAGAGCGTGGGCGATCGCCTCCGCTTCCGTTTGCGAAGCAGCCGTCACCAGCACAACACCAAAATTGCCAACGGTCATCAGTGCCTCCATCTGGCCCGGTAGTCGCGGGCGTCAATGTGTACCAGATTCGGGAATCGTCTGTAGCGACCCAGTCCTCCTGTCCACCACGGATCCAGCGCCCAGTAAACCTGATTTCCCGTCAACCCATCGCAGTAGAAGTCGATTGCATCCCCCACCACATGCCGACTACGGGACGCTCCTCCGACTCGCTCGTTGATTTCTGGGGGACGATACCAGCTCGTGACGCGAAATGGCCGACCAATGCGATCGCGGGCCTGCTGCGCCAGTTGGGCAATGCGAATCATGGCATCGATGGTGGCCTGATTCTCCGGCATCCGTGTACCGCCGTGGGTCGCCTCTGCCCAGGTAAAGCTACCGTTGGGCACGATTGAGGCGTGGAGCTGAATGTTATCGGGCGTCCAGCGATCGGGGCGGCGAGGCAAAGGCGCGGGTTCGGGGCGCGGTGGGGCATCGGGGGAGTCCCGACGGGCGGTAATCATCCGGCGCAGGTCGTCAAATAGAGACTGGACAGCCTTCTCACGGGAAGGCAGGTTGCGCCAGAGTTGGACTAAACGGATCAGCGCCTCCCGTTGCTGATCGGTTTCCTCATAGCTAAAGGGGATGCGCCGGATGAAGTCCAGGAGTTGGCGATCGAGCTGACGGGCTGTTTCCACCAGGGTGACCGATCCGGCACTGGTTAGGGTCGCGGGGTCTACACCCAGTGCTGAGACAGCGGCGGCACGAGAATCCAGCCCTCGCCAGAGACGGAAAACTTCGGTGAGGGCATTGCGCTGTTCGCCACGTCCCTGGAAAAACTGGGGCACCCGCTGGGCAAAGGCGACCAGGGCAGGGTCTACGATCTGGATGCCCCCTTCGGCAGACTCGTTGTTTTGGAGGGAGGCGATCGTTTCTTCCCTGGAATCAAGCTGTCGCCAGAGCTGCACTAACCGCAGCAAAGCTTCGCGCTGGTGGGGGAACCCGGAATAGTTGAGCGTCAGCCGCCGGACAAAATCAAGCAGTGCCGGGTCGAGGTAGGTTTCATCGCTGGGATTGGCGGGGACGGGCAGGTTGAAGGAGGCGATCGCTGCCTGTCGGGTATCCAGCTTGCGCCAGATGCGGACCATCTCTAGCAGCGCGCTGCGCTGGTAGTCAAAACTCTGATAGTAGCTCCCCAGCCGTTCGATGAATCGCAACAGTGCGCTGTCCAGGAAGGAAAGATTCTGGGGTAGTTCGTCGGCTTTGTAGTCAATTTCCAGATCTTCCAGGTAGCGCTGTTTTAGTTTGACCTCATCGCATGCCTCCAGTCGCGCTGCTGCAGGGTCGTTGGCTGGGGGGATGTAGCCGTCTGCAATTAACTGAAGGAAGCGATCGGTGTAACGTCCGCGATCGTTGTCCCAAATATCGGTACTGCGCCAGCCCTGGGCTGTTACCCGGTTGGTCATGCTGCGGACGGTGTTGGCGGCAAACTGCACCTGCTCGGGAAAGGAGTTGACTTGTTCGACCCCGATTCGATTGGCAGGGGCGATGCCGAGACCGAGTTCTGCGTCGGGTAGTTTGGGTGAGGCATGAACGCTGTAGAGCGCCGCCAGGATCGACTTGTGAATGCCAGTCCGCGCTGCTTCAAACAGGTAATAGTAATTGCGCTGGTCGGGGGTCAGTTCAGACATGGCGGGGAGGGGCAACGGGGGTATTTAAGGGCAGTACATTGGAAATTGCTTACAGTCCGTCATCGTATCATTTTGGGTGGAAGGGAACGCAGATGAACGCAGATGAACGCAGATGAATGCAGATGAATGCAGACTTTGGGGTGAAGCTTCGACGGTGAGCTCAGCCGAACCGCGATGAGTCGAACCCTGGACGCAGATGAATGCAGATGAACGCAGATGAACGCAGATGGGGTGTTGGGTGAGGATATGGCGTTCCGGTAGGGGTGCGGCATTTTGCAGAAAAGTAGGGGTGTGGAATTCGGCAAATCGGTTATGGCTAGGGGAAGAACGCTATGGCCGAATGCTACGCCTGTACACGTTTGTCGTAGTTGGGGGGTGAATGCCACACCCATGAATGTTTGCCAAAGTTGAGCAATCCGTGAAGGCCGTGTTCGGCAACGGCGAATAGTGAGAGAGTGGGAGTGAGAAATGTTGCAGGTTTGATAGTCTTTGCATCGCTCACGTTTCTCGAATTGAACAAATAGAATCCTATATCTATGCCGCTGCTTCCCCTTTCTAACCTTTCTTCTGAACAACGCCAGCAGGCTCGTTTGATCGCCACTGATATGGATGGGACGCTGACGCGACATGGGAAGTTTATGCCTGCTTTGTTGCAGATGCTGGAGGCGCTGAAGCAGGCCGGAATTCCAGTGTTGATTGTGACGGGGCGATCGGCAGGGTGGGTCAATGCGGTGGTGGCTTACCTGCCTGTATGGGGGGCGATCGCCGAGAATGGTGGCCTCCTCTATACCAATCCTGATGCAGATCCGCAGTTGCTTGTTTCCCTGCCGTCTGTTTCTGATCATCGGCGGAAGCTGGCTGAAATGTTTGCCGCTTTACAGGCGGAGTTTCCTAAGATTCAGGAGGCTGCGGACAATCGGTATCGTTTGACAGACTGGACTTACGATGTGGCGGGACTGTCAACGGAGGAGCTGGAACAGATGGGCGATCGCTGCCACAGTGCAGGCTGGGATTTCACCTACAGTACGGTTCAATGCCATATCAAGTCGCCGGGGCAGGAGAAGGCGATCGCCCTCCTCCAGGTTTTGCAACAGCACTTTCCCGACCTCTCGCCGGAGCAGGTGATTACAGTGGGGGACAGTCCAAATGATGAGAGTTTGTTTGATGGCGATCGGTTTCCTCTGTCGGTGGGGGTTGCAAATGTTCTGCACTACACAGATCGGCTGACCCATAAGCCTGCTTATGTGACGCAGGGGGAAGAGGCGGAGGGGTTCTGTGAGGTGGTAAGAGCACTACTCGGAGGATAATTTACGAATTATTAGCTGAGTCAAGTTTAGAATTGGTGGTGGATAGACACATCAGTATTGGAGCAGAACAGCCTTTCAGGGCTTTTGGTTTCTTGGTTAAACATTTGATGTAATCTTTATGTTGAAATATGTATCAGCCTTCTTTGTAAGTTTCTGCAAGTTTGTAGTCTGCAACTGAATTGAAGATGAACTTCATTTTGTAGGTAGTTTAGTCAAGTGTTTTTAGATAATTGTGTGAATTCTGCTGAACCATGAAGTTTGAAATTCCAAGAATTGATTACGGCAGCTACGAGCTTTCTATCAATACAGGCTCGGTCATGGTATTCGTAGGAGCTAATGGCTCTGGTAAGACTCGATTGGGGTTTTATTTAGAAGAACAGTTGTTTTTATTAACCAATCAAGGATTGCAACAGAAACAGCTCAAACTGGACAGTTTGAACCAAGAATTGAAGGATTTTGAGTATTTAGTCAACACGTCGAATTTGCAATTGATGGAAATTAGTAATTTCTCTGACGAGGAAGTTGCTGAGCGAGCGCTTAAGTATCAGGCTTCCACAGTAATGGTAAACAACTATTCATTTTACTCACGCCTTGAAATAGCAAATCTTGCGATTTCTGGGAAATTTCCCACTATAAGCTTTAATTCAAATGAAATAAAGAATTTTCCTCCAAAAACCTTAGACGATATTTGTGGGGGGCAAATAATTGTTGGAGAGCTTCAACTAGAGGTTGATTTGCTTAAAGTTGTTAGATCTGATCCTTCTTCGATATCTGCTGCCCGAGATTATCAGAAGACTAAATTAGAATCATTGATAAATGTCAATCAAAAAAGAGTAAAACAATTGACGGAACAAATACAAGTACTGGAAACGGAGATTAATACTGCAACTCAGTGTATATTCAATTACTGTGAACGGATTTCTGCTCACAGATCACTCGTTGTCAACGAAAATCTTTCACCCAAAGACCTACAGGAGGCGGTTAATACTCTTCACTATGGAGATGCTCACCAAACCCAGGACACAAGTTCGAAGTGGGGGAGAAAGCCTTTTGGAACTCTTCTTAGTGATTTTGATAAGTTAGTAATTGCCTTTCTGTCAGAAGAGGCTAATGTGGGAGCACTATTTAGACAAAGCTACAATGGCAATATTCCTGACAAAGATAAGCCCAACACAAATTTTGACAAAGCGCTGGCAATATGGAACAGGTTACTCCCTCATCGTAGGTTAAAATTAAATGGTCTTTCGCTCAAGGTCGAAACCGTTGAACAAGGTGAATATGCAATCTCTGAAATGAGTGAAGGTGAGCGTTCATTGTTCTACATACTTGGTAAATGTCTATTTGCTAAACCTGAATCCCTAATCATAATTGATGAGCCAGACATCCACATTCATAAGGCTATTCTCTCTTCATTTTTTGATTTAATTGAGAGTGCACGAAGCGATTGTGCTTTTGTCTACATTACTCATGATTTGGAGTTTGCTATTTCGCGTAGATGTTCAAAAATATACGCTTTGCGCTCATATCAACATGTCAATCGTTGGGAATTACAAGAAAT
>JBIKWV010000219.1:0-6863 GCA_044356135.1 Elainellaceae cyanobacterium | reverse complement strand
GCGCCCCGCCCCCCCCCCGCCCCCCCCCCCCCCCCCCCGCGCGGGCGCCGCGCGCCCCCCCCCCCCCCCCCCCCCCCCCCCCAAAACTGGGATACACCCTCAGAGCATCGGTTGCACGGGGGAAACCGATACTCTGAAATGCTAGTTTTTCGGCGGCGGGAACTGGTGCGATCGCACCTCTGCCCCGTAGGTTTGCACTGCCTGAAGAATTTGCTCCCGCAAATTGGTGTACACCTTGGCGAAGGGCGGCTTCCAGGCGGTCAAGCCCAGCAGGTCACCCGTCACCAGCACCTGACCGTCACAGTTGGCCCCCGCGCCAATGCCAATCGTGGGAATAGCAAGCTTTTGTGAAATCCTCAGGGCCAGGTCGTCGGGGATATGCTCCAGCACGATGGAAAAGACTCCGGCCTGCTCCAGGGCGATCGCCTCCTGCAATAACCGCTCCGCTGCGGCCTCCGTGGTTCCCTGTTTGCGAAATCCCCCAAACTGATGCACCGACTGGGGTGTGAGGCCAATGTGTCCCATCACCGGAATGCCCACCCGTACCAGTCGGGTCACGGTTTCGATCATGTCGGGGTGTCCGCCCTCCAGCTTGACGGCCTGGGCACCCGTTTCTTTCAGCACCCGTCCCGCCGAGTGCATGGCCTGGGTACTACTCTCCTGATAGGTCAAAAACGGCAGATCCACCACCACCAGCGCCTCTTTCACCCCCCGGCGCACCATTTTGGCGTGGTACAGCATCTCATCCAGTGTGATTGGTAAGGTGTTGTCGTAACCCAGCGCCACCATGGCCATTGAGTCGCCCACCAGAATCAGGTCTACCCCCGCCTGGTCAAGCATCTGGGCAAACAGAAAGTCCCAGGCCGTAAGGGCGACGATGGGACGGCCTTCTTTCTTAAAGCGAATGAGTTGTTGGGTGGTGATCGCCATGATCGATTTCAGGGAGAACCGCTAATTCGATCATGAGGCACATTCGACCGTTTGTGCAATTGGGGAGTTTTCTACCTGAAGGTCAGCGTAGGTGCATTGGAGATAAAAGCACCACTCAGCATGAGTGCTGTCTCCGCATCTATATTGCCCGTAGGCGGCACTCCCAGCGATCGCTGAAACTCACGAATGGCAGCGGTCACATTCTCGTTTCGATGTCTTAGATGGCCCAGGCGCGTCAGATAATCACGCACCTCGGAGGGGGTGAGAAGGGTGTCACCGAGCTGAAACAACGGCACATACTCCTTGCGCCAGATAGATTCAAACTGCTGCCGGGTGAGCTGGTAGATTCGCCCCCATGCCGGATCGGCAACGAAGGCGTACTCATCCGTCAACTTCAGGAGGGCGATCGCGTGGGGCGATCGCTGCCCCCGACCGCTGATCAGCCATACGGCAAGGATGCCCGGACGGTTGACCTGCTGCATCTGCTCCCAGGTGGTATTGGTCATCTCCAGCGCATCCAGGTTCAGGGCGCGAGCCGCGACGATGAGCTGTGGCATCGAAGTGCCCAACCGACTGGTTCCCGCCAGTCGCGCCACCGTAGACTCAGTCGCGGGAATGCCCCAGCGATACATCAGGGTTGCCATCGCAGCAGGCGCACAACTGCTGGGAGAGGTTTGCTGAAACACGTAGTTCGGACGCAGGTTGTCTTCCAGGGAGGGATAGATGGGTTCCAGAAAATAGGCTTCAGCGGAGGTAAACGCCCCCACACCCATCACCCCCAGCAGGGCAACCGCCAGCACCTGGAGCCTTGCCGTATGCCAGCTAATGGTGACGGCAACGCCACAGATCCACAGCAGCGTCACGCGCATTACGGTCCAGGTAACGTGCATTCCGTAGACGCGCCACTCCAGTGGTAGCCATTGCCACTGCGGCGCATAGAGTGCCACCAGCAACAGCACAAAGTAAGCGCCCAGGAACGCCAGGGATGCCGCCGCATTTCCCCGAAACAGGTCATTAGCGGTGGCTCCCCGCCGCAGCATCGGTCGCCCAAAGCGGATGCCCCACCAGAAGGCGAGCGACCCCAGTAGCAGGGTACTAGTGATTCCCAGGGGCATAGCAGGTAGATATCAGTGGATGTAACAAATATTGCTCCCCATTCTACGGGTTTCGTTCAATATAGGCATCTGCCTGGGGAACATTCTGCCAAAAAAGTTACTGTTCCCAAAAACCCAAATTTGAGCAGGCACAGCGCTGTAGCGCTGTGCCTGCTCAAATTTGGGTTTTCAAATTGGTTGCGGGCACAAGCCTCGCATTTCATGTAAAGTTTTAAGAAAATCCTCCTTGTTCAATCTCATGGTAGAACTGCTGTTCAACGCTGCTAACCTGTTTGTTCTGCCCTTCTGGGGGCTGATGGTGCTGCTGCCCAACTGGGACGTGACCCGCAAGGTGATGAGTTCCCTACTCCCCTTTGTGGCGCTGGCCAGCGTTTACATTTACCTGTTCTTCAACAGCATCGACCCCGAATCTGCCCAGTCTTTCACCAACGCCGGGTTGTCTGACCTGGCCCAACTCTTCTCCAACGAAAAGGTGATGGCCACCGGGTGGGTGCATTACATCGTGATGGATCTGTTCGTGGGACGCTGGATCTACTTCGAGGGTCAGCGGACGGGTGTCTGGACGTCACACTCGCTGGTGCTGTGTCTGTTTGCAGGACCGATGGGCCTGCTGTCTCACATCATGACGGCCTGGGTCGGTCAGCAGTTTTTCAAGAAGGAGGGGGCGATCGCAGAATCAGTCCCCGAAAGCAGCACCCAACCTGAAGCCTGATGTATCGAGGAATAAATCTTCAGCACCGCCATTCCCGCAGTCTGCTGATTCCTTGTGTGATGAGGATCCCTTGAGGAGGGCAGTTCCCTGAGCGGAGTCGAAGGGAACGATTTTTATTGTGAAAAATGCCTCTAACGCTGGCTTCGACTCCGCTCAGCCAGCAGAATGCCATTTTTTCTTCGTTGAAGGGCGATCGCCACACTACCCCTTAAAAAATTAACAGCACATGGTAGCCATTACATCTTCATGGGTATCTTGGCTTTAGATTTCCTTAATATCGTCCGGTTTTTTATGTGGTTTCACTGAAAATTAATTGGATTGGCTATGAACAGCCTATTGATCAGGCTATACCAGGACTAGAGCTAGTGAGCCATCACCCCACACAGAATATAGAAGTCATCGGGATCTACGCTTCGTAGTCCTTGCCTGAAAATCGCGCGGATACGCAGGCAGGTTTCAGTTACAACGCCCCCTCAACTGCAACTCACCGAACTCAAATGACTCCTGCAACTTCAGCAATTAGCCTCCAAACTGCACTACGCAATCTTCCGCCCGGTGCGGAGGAACCTATAGTTGAAAGCCAATTTATTGAATTGGCTCTTCTTGGTGCGCTCGGCTTTACCTCTGGTGATTTCTACAAACAGTTTAGAACTGGACACGGAGCTAATAGAGTTGATTACGCATTAAGAAAAACAGTGGGCGATGATGTTTTTGTACATACTCAATCAAAGCCATATTTGTTGATTGAAGCGAAGGGGCGTAATGTTAAGTTGCAGGAGGGGTCTTCTGGCTGCAAAGATGCAGTCAAGCAGATTAAGGAGTACCTAAATGACCCCAATTGCCAAACTGCTGAATGGGGGATCATCACAAACGCCGACCATATTCAATTATTTCGAAAACATGGAAAAGTTATCTTTCCAGTAACACGTTGCCTAGAAATAACCTTGGATAATATTGAGGAAGTTGTCAATAAAGTTCGGCAGAAAATTGAAGTTCCTCCCAGAGCTTTAACAGTTGCAATTTACGCGAACAAAGGTGGTGTAGGAAAAACTAGTACAACCATCAATTTGTCTGCTGTGTTAGGACACGGCGAGAGAAAGAAGGTTTTGGTAGTAGATCTTGACCCTAACCAACGGGATCTAACCAATTCAGTCAATGTTGCCCCTGCTGAGCATACTTTGTCTCAAGTGCTCACAGATCGTAATGTTGATGTACGGTCTGCAATTAGCCCTTACGGTATCGTACGTAAAGGCAAAACGCATCACTTTTTTGATGTTCTTCCTGCTGATAAAGGGTTGATTGGAGCTGACGATAATGCTCTCCGTAAGCTTCTGACCTTGAGCGCATTGAAACAGAAGCTAGAGTCTGTCACTTCTGATTACGATTATATTTTCATTGACTGTTCTCCTAATTGGACAGTCTTCAGTCAAATGGCAATGGTTGCTGCTGATGTTGTTTTAACTCCTGTTGGCTTTAACAACCTTAGTGCTCTTAGAAATGTTGCAGTTACCGTGGGAGAACATTTTCCTTCGCTACAGAAACTCCGTGATGATAACGGGCCTACTCACCTCCCCATATTCTTCAACGGAGGTAAACTAACAGATAAGAACAGGGTGACTGTTTACGAAGCAATTGAAAATATACTATCTGATTTCCAGCGAGAGAAGCAGGGCACTGATTTACGGGAGATTTATTTCCCAAAGTTTACGAAAGCCCACAAGAACCGTTACATCTTCGAAATTCCCAATTTCAACAATATTGCTGGAGCAGTGTTTGCTGGCATACCAGCATCGTACCAGTACAAACCTATTAACGCACAATATCGTGACTTAGCTAAGGAGTATTTTCTACATGAATATTCTCACTGATGTTGGTAATTTGATGTACCTCTACTGCGACCAGATTGTAATTAATCAAGCAGTAGAAGCACCAGAATTTATAGTTCAATCGACTGCCAAGCTATTAGAAAATTGTGGCGGTCGCAACTGGGTACCTATCATCGTTCGAGAAGCTGGCAAAGACAAATACGAAGTTATCGGTAACTCATTCGTCTACGCAGTCGCAGAAGCTGCTGGACTGGAACGGGTATGGTGTATCGTCGCCGACTCCAGCGATATGGCTGCCGATCTAAGCCGTGCATTGGCAAGAGAAGGCGTTCCAAAGATCAATCTGTCAATCGCCTCGAGAGACGAAATTATCGCTGCACTGCGCTACGTCATCGATCAACCCGGTAGCCCGCTCAAAGGCATCCAACTGGCTGTAGCCTCAAATCGCATCGAGGAAGCTCCACGGCAGTACTGGAAATCCCTGGATGCGATCGCCGATCTCAAATGCGGCATCACCAAGGGCAAAAAGCTAGACGCCTTAAAGCAGGTTTTTTATCTAACACCCCAACCCCTCCCTGCGGTGCTCAACGATGCCAAACTCCTGGCACAGCTCTCCACCACAGAGCTGAAAAAGATGGCCAAAGAACGCAAGATTCCTGGATACAGCAAAATGAAAAAGCCAGAATTGGTTGAGCAATTGAGCAGTGCCCACCCGTAGGGGCGAAGCATTTGCGCTAAGAACTCCACGGTTACCCCAACCCAATTTTCCGCAAATGCTTCGCCCCCAACGTTTGCGATCGCCGAACCTATTTCATTAAGTTTTGTAAGATCAAGAGGTAAATCCTCTGATGCACGTCCATGACTCAGGCTTCCCCTCAAGTCGCCACCTCTACGGCTGAAACCGCCCCCACCTGGAAGATCAAACTCCTCTACGACGGTGAATGTCCCCTCTGCGTCCACGAGGTCAACTTCCTCCGCAAACGAGACGCCGGACGCGGCCTGGTCGCCTTCGAAGACATCGCCGACCTCAACTATGATCCAGCAACCAACGGCGGCATCGATTACCGTACCGCAATGGGCCGCATCCACGCCGTCCTCCCCGACGGGTCAACAATCAAAAACGTCGAAGTCTTCCGTCAGGTCTACGAAGTCCTGGGTATGGGCTGGATCTACGCCATCACCAAACTGCCTGTGATTGGAGCGATCGCCAACCTGCTCTACGCCATCTGGGCCGCCTACCGTTTGCCCATCACCGGAAGGCCGAACCTGGAGACTGTGGTGCGCGATCGCCAGAATCGCATTGCCTGCCAGCAGCAGGGGCGCTGTCATCTACCGGAGTGACGGCAAACCGCCCTTTGTCGTTTGCGTCCACAGATGCTAAGTTGTCCTGAGAAATAGCCCCCGCTTGTTGGACTTATCAGGTGCCCGCTTGAACTCCTCCACTGAGAACAAAACATCCTCCGGCAGCAGCGAAAAATCAAAAAAGCCAGATGGCTTTAGTCGTCTGGTGGGGATCAGCCTCCTGTCCCTGATGACGCTGACGGTCTTCAGCCGGGTGGTGGGGTGGAATGGGCGATCGCCCTTCCTGGATGACCCCCGCTGGGAAAACTTCACTCCGGCCCCATTGGTGATGCAGGGGGGTGATCCCTATATCCGGGCGTTGATGCGCACCATTTCTGCCAGCGAGTCCAACGTTCCCCAGCCCTACTCCGTCCTCTACGGCGGCACCCACTTCAAGGATTTCAGTCAGCACCCCGACACCTGTGTCACGATTACTGTCGGCCCCAACACCGGGAACTGCACCACCGCCGCCGGACGCTACCAGTTCATCACGACCACCTGGGTGGAGCAAGCCCAGAAGTACCACCCCAACCCTGATGGCCTCTGGCTGTGGCAGAGCTACAGCTTTGCGCCCGAATATCAGGACAAAGTGGTCTATGCCTGGTTAAGTGACACCAATGCCTGGGGCGTTGACCTGACAGAACTGCTGCGGCAAGGTGAAGTTACTGAAGTGCTGCGACTCCTGTCACCCACCTGGACAAGCCTGGGCTATGGCATCGAAACCAACAGCATGTCCGACGCCCTCCCGCAGATTTATGAGGAAGTGTTGCAAGAGGAATTGCAGACCGCCCAATAATCGTATCCCGGCTATTACTGGAGTTTTGACAAAAAGTGGAGGCTGGGAGATCGGGGAGGGCAAGTAGAAAAGCCCCTCAATGCAGCAGCATTGAGAGGGAATGGCAAGTCCAACACACACGAGTATCAAGCCCCCTATGAGGG
>JBIKWV010000218.1:0-6886 GCA_044356135.1 Elainellaceae cyanobacterium | reverse complement strand
CAACCCCATTACTAACAAAAAATAAATCTTTCTTTTGTGTTTGCCCGCGCGCCCCCCCCCCCCCCCCCCTCTCTCAAAAACAATTCGGTTTTATTTAATTCGTGATCCTGAGTCATCTGGCCTGTCGCTGGTTCTGCTGGTTATTCAGGAGACTATTGGGGCATCGCAGTGAATCCGTATCCTGAGGGGAGAGCGATCGTCTGTTCTCCCCCGGGATGAGAGATAATAAAGGATAGATTCTCACCGGGGCAAATCTGCCGTAGCGTTGTCTGTGTTACGGTTGCTTGTCCAGGTCGCGGCGAGCATTTAGTGAAGGCAATGATGACGGGCAACATTACCATGAATCCACTGCCGGAGTACCAGGTTCGGGTCAGCCAGCGAGCGAAGAACGTCAGCATCCACATTTCTCATCAGGGGAAAGTAGAGGTTGTTGTTCCCCGTGGGTTTGACCAGAGCTGCATTCCCGAAATTGTCAGCAAACGTCAGGAGTGGATTGCTCGCACGACTCAGCGCCTGGAGATGGAGCGCCAGACAGTGCCAGCGATCGCCACAGAACCACTGCCCCAGCAGGTGTGGCTACAATCAATTCCCGAAAAATGGACAGTGAGCTACCGCAGTACCGCTGGCTCCCGGTTGGTCGCCAACATGGACGGCCAGAAGTTAAAAATTCAAGGCCCTACCAGCGACATTGCTGCCTGCCAGAGGCTACTTCAGCGCTGGCTCAGCCACAAAGCCCAGCATCATCTCACTCCCTGGCTGCGGCAGGTGAGCCGCGAAGTTTCTCTCCCCTGCGGCACCATTACCATCCGCCACCAGAAGACCCTATGGGCCAGTTGCTCCAGCAAAAAATCCATCAGTCTCAACGCCAAGCTGCTGTTCCTCCCCCAAAATCTGGTGCGCTATGTGCTGATCCACGAACTTTGTCACACAGTTCACATGGATCACTCTCCAAGGTTCTGGGCGTTAGTCGGTGAGAAAGAACCTGACTACAAGCAGCTCGATGAGGAACTGAGAAAAGCCTGGCGATTTGTCCCTACCTGGGCAGAGTGAGTTTTTGAGGAAGTTTGTGGCATACGAACTCCCGCCCCAAAAAATCTCCAAAGAAAAAGCCTGACCCTATAAGCCCCCAGGGTCAGGCCGTCACCTGTAAGGACGCTTTCTTAACCAGAAAAGCTGAGTAACTCAATTGCCCCCTTAGTTAACTCAACTCTTCCGAATGCGTTCTCCAGAAGTTCCTTCAATGTGCGCGTTCAGAGAGGCCAATCACTTCGAGACATCTACGGAAGTTCAATCGCTGGAGACTCACAATTTCTGTTAAAGACTCCTTGAATTCACGCACACGGCTTACCTGAAAAATTCTTTGGTTGCCAGGAACCGCCCTCTTCTCCCATTCCTTCTATCACAAATGCTAGGCTCAAAGCAGTAGACCTGCCTGGAAAGTACCTGGTGTTCCAGGCGATGTTCTTGTTGAGAACCGAAGCGATCGCTACCCTTTTGTCTCATGCTGATCCCCCTGACCCGCAAAAAGTTTGAAATGCTCATCCCCCCCTACGCGACTGCCGAACAGTATCGCTATTGCTGGGGAAGATCCCAGGACTTACTGAAACGGGTGCTGATCTCCGTTGTGGGGGTTGTCGTCGTGTTTGCCCTGAAGTTTCTACTGCCAGTCGAGTTTCAGCTTCTCGAATTTCTGGCAGGCGTGATTATTGGGCTTTACTGGCTCTGGGCACCAATCTATCTGGCATGGCTTCGCAACTCCCGCTACCGTCGCTACAAGTACAGCGGCTTCTGGCGCGGCAGAGTCGAAGACGTATTCATCACCGAAAATCTGATTGGCACCGAAGAAACCGTCAATAAAAAAGGGGAACTGGTCATCGTTGAGAACCGCGAACGCCGCCTGAACATCGAAGTGGGAGACGAAAGCGGTTTCGTCACTCGTCTCCAGGTTCCCCTCCAGCGAGACTACAAAGTGATTCGGCCCGGAGACATTGCTGAACTGATCGCTATGTCGAACCGCCCCGACCTCAGCAGTATTGCCCAGGTCTCTGATATTTACCTGCCTGAAGCGGATCTCTGGGTCAGCGACTACCCCTACCTGCGCCGTGATACTTTTCTGGATGTCAGCCACCAGATCGAACAGCAGCGCAAGCCCAATCCAAAACGTCGTCGCCCCGGACCTCAACGTTGATCTGCTGAATTGAATTGGGTTCCCCGCAAAGGCGCAGAGGACGTAGAGTAGAGCTTTGCGCGCTCTGCGGCTCTGTGGTGAGCTTCATAGATGACTCAAGCTCTGTTTCTGAGAGTCTATCCGAAAACCCAAATTCTGGAGGGCACGACGCTGTAGCGTCGCGCCCTCCAGAATTTGGGTTTTCGGTTTTCGGATAGGCAATGAGAATCCTCTAAACCTTCTCTGTCTCAGGCACTCGACCTAACTTGCCATAGGGAAGAATCGCAGCGGATTTCAGCGCCTCCAGGAAGGCAAAGACTGGCGGGGGGTGCAAACCATCCTTCAGGATCGCAGCCACAATCACGCGCTGGAGGGGGCCTGGCAGACAGCGAACCTGGATATCAGGAGGGAGCGGCTCGGCAGCCAGTCGAGCAATAATCGTCGTTCCCAACCCCTGCCGCACCATGCTGACGATAGTTGAGTCTTCGGAAATGTGGTAGGCCGCCTTTAGGGACTGGTGGGTCCTGGCAAAGAAACTACGAATAATCGTGCTGCAATAGTCGCTTTTGGGCGGCATGATCAGCGGGAAACGGTGCAGCGTCTCCCAGGAAATGGGGTCTTCGACATCGCGGTACTGCGGGGGTAGCAGCACAATATAGTCATCTCGAATCAGTTCCCACGTCTCAAATTCCTCCCCCGGAGGCAAGCAGGTAAATCCGATGTCGGCACGGCCTTCCCTGAGAATTTGTTCTACACTATCCTCGTTGCGATACTCCTCCAGGCTGATGGCGATCGCCGGATAGAGATTGCGGAACTGGGCGATTACCTCTGGCAACACGTGGGTCGCCACACTACGGAACGAAGCAATTCGCAGTTCCCCCCCCTGAAGCCCTTTGGATAACACGGCTTCTTTGTCGATACAGTCCAGCAGTTGCAGCATTTGCTGGGCATGGTGCAGAATCCGTTCACCGACCGGAGTCAGGGTTGCGCCATGCCGTCCCCGAGAGAACAAAATCACACCCAGATCATTCTCCAGACTGGCGATCGCATGACTCACCGCCGACTGCGAAACGTCCAGTCGCAGCCCCGCCTCACTAAAATTCCCCACTTCTGCGACCGCTACCAGCGCCCGCAGTTGAGACAGTTTGATTTGGTCTCGATTCATAACCATTACGGCATTCCGCCCAAATGCTCAATTCCCCCCTCTTTAGGGTACTGGTCTACCTCGAAATCATCTATGAATTTTATTCATAGCTACGATTCATGCGACCTTTTGAATTCCATCTCTAAAGTTCTTAGAGTGAAGGCATCTTGAAATTGGGCGATGTAAAAGCAGCGGTTGACCGTTCCTTAGAAAACTCCCATTTCACAATAGAGGTGCTATTCCTCTCAGGAGAACTTAGCCATGAGAATTTCCGTAGACGCTCCGGGGAACCACGTATCCCGAAAATTCGTTCGTCCAGTTTCGTCCTCTCAACTGATTTCGCCTGTCTCAGTCGAGCCGAAACCTTTAACCTGGGGCGATCGCCTCCAACGCTGGCTACACGCTTTTGCCGGAAGCAGCGAACCAAGGATCACCCGCGCCCGCGATCACTATCGCGTCTACGACCCCACCACGGGAAACAGCGCGACCTTTGCCTCTGACACCGAGGTGCGAATCTGGCTGGAGAAACGGTATTCTCGCTAAAGCAATGGCGATCGCCCTGATATCAGGGCGATCGTCATTGTGACAATTAAAACAAAACTATCAAGCTTACCCACGGACATACGGAAAGATGTCACACGCAAAGTACGCAGGTTGGCTGAATTGCCAACACCTGCAAAATGGGGATGTTATTCTAAATTGAGTAGGTTCCCTGTGTGTGCTTTGAATGATATAAATTCACCTTCCTGTAAAAGTTTTTACCCTGTTCAGACAGGGAATTCGGGAAGGGGTTTATCAAGAAGTTGTTGGCCTGTATAAACTTTCCGTAAAATGAACCTGCAAGCAACTCCCCCCAGCAATTCAATTGAACAACTGGTTGAGCGCATTCTGTCTTCCCGACGCATCACCCGCCGGGATCAGGCGCGGTTTATGGCGACCTTCATGGCCAAGGAAGCCCTGAGCAGCTCTGAGCAGGCGCAGATCGATCGAATTTTCGATGGTCTGCGGAGTGGGCTACTGAAAGTCGTGGACTGATCGCATCTAGACCACTACACTGGCGTGACGGTGAGCAGCCTTGACAAAGGCATCAACAGACCCCTCAGCGGTATTGAAGGCCGTGACCAGGCGGATCAGTGAAGCATCGTCTCCTGGCCAGCGGTAGAACAGAAAACCGTCTGCCAGAAGTCCCTGGATTACGGCTTCTGGCAGCGTCACAAATAGTTCGTTAGCCTCAACGGGGTGAGAAAAAACGGCACCAGGAATTTCCCTCAGTCCTGCTGCGAGTCGCTGAGCCATTTGATTCGCGTGGGCTGCATTCTTCAGCCATAGGCTCTGATTCAGATAAGCGTCCAGTTGGGCTGAGAGAAATCGCATCTTTGAGAACAGGTGGCCGCCCCGCTTGCGGCGGTAACCAAAGCTTGAGGCCAGTTCAGACTTGAAGAAAATCACGGCTTCAGCAGCCATTGCCCCGTTTTTGGTTGCCCCAAAAGATAAAACATCCACCCCTGCCTTCCAGGTGATCTCAGCGGGAGAGCAGCCCAGGCTGACCACCGCATTAGCAAACCGGGCACCGTCCATATGAACCCCCACCCCCTGGCTATGGGCTAGTTGAGCGATCGCTTCTACCTCCTCAACCCGGTATACGGTACCCGCTTCAGTCGCCTGAGTTAGACTGACGGCGGCAGGTTGGACATGGTGAACCACCCCGGCTCCCCCCTGCGAAAGCGCCCGCTCAAAGCCTTCAGAGGGAATCTTTCCAGAGTCACCCGCCAGCGTGACCAGTTTTGCGCCGCCCGTATAGAATTCCGGGGCACCACATTCATCCACCTGAATGTGGGAATCGGCATGGCAAAAGATAGCTCCGTAGGGAGGGGTCAGCACCGACAGTGCTAGCGCATTTGCAGCCGACCCTGTCGCAACAGGGAAAACGGTGACTTCCGTTTCGAAAATTTCAGCAAATTGTGTGGTCAATCGCTGACTGATCTCATCATTGCCATAGGGCATGGCTGTTCCCTCGTTTGCTTCCAGCAGAGCAGCCAGGATTTCAGGGGAAGCACCCGTCACATTATCACTACAGAAATTCATGGAGATGATCCCCTAAATATTTTTGAGTGAGAGGGCAGCGAAGCCGCCCTCTCACTCAAAAATGGGATGATTATTTACCGGGAAATCTGCTTAGGATCGTAAACAAATTAACCTGCAATTGTTTTTGAGAGAGGCGAGGCGAAGCCACGCCTCTCTCAAAAACAATTCGGTTTTATTTAATTCGCGATCCTAAGGAGAAGGGGCAGGACTGGGGACTGTCGCAGGCGCAGCAGGCGCGGGGGTGGCGGGCGTGGTCGCGCCTGCCGTCGGGCTGGGAGCCTGAGCTAGTTGGTTAATCTGGTCTTTGTACTGCGGTGGTGCAAGGTTAGCAGCGGTTGCCAGCAGTGGCTTAGCCTCCTCCTGTTTACCCTGCTGTTGCAGGACAATCGCCTTACCCAACACAGGTCTAAAATCCTGGTTGTCGGCGGCGATCGCCTGATCATAAACAGCGATCGCTTCGCCATAGCGCTTCTGCTCAGCGTAGACCCGACCCAACAGAAGCTGCACCGACACCACATCAATACTGCCGGGATTTACCTGGTTTGCATTGGGAGCGCTGCGCAGTGTGTCCTGGAGCAGACCCACTGCTGCCTCAGGTCGCTGCTGCTGGAGCAGAAGTTCGACCAGTCCCTGGAGGGCGTTGATGTTTCCGGGTTGACTGCTGAGGATACTGCGATAAGCCTGGGCGGCTCCTTCACGATCACCCACCTGCTGCTTTGTCTGGGCCAGAAGAACGGTAATGTCCGGCTGGTCGGGGTTGAGTTTTGCCAGTTTTTCCAGGGGAGCGATCGCTCCCTTCAGATCCCGCTGCTGAATTTTGACTTCGAGTAAGCCGCGCAGTGCCGTCTGGTTGTCCGGTTCCCGCTGTAAGACCATCTCATAGCCTTTCGCCTGGGCCTCCAGTTCGGCTTGCTGCGCTGCCGGAGAAACGACTGGAGATGCAGAGGCGCTGACCGCAGGATTACCGGGCTGAAGCGCCATGAACAGAGGAGCCACCGCAAATCCCAAAAGCGACAGGGAGGCGATCGCCATAATACCAACAACTAACCAGCGCTTACGCTTATCAAACACGGAACTGACCAAACTCTACTGCCCATTATCAACCACATTTGAGCGGTCGGGTGGCAAATTTAAGGTAAGCTGCGCCACATTCTTTCTGCAAGTTCATCCAGTTTTCAGCGAAAAGCGTGAATGATTAAGGTAGATGATCAGGGAGGGGACGATCAATCGTTGTTATACAAGAATTTAGGGGGTGTATCCGTCGATCTCGAGGCGACAACTCAGCCCCCAGGAAACCAATGCCCTGAGTTGTCCTGGGATCGCTCAATTCATCTTCTCTGTCGGTACTTCATAAACACCATGAATAATCCGTGAAAATGCCGGATTGCCAAGGTCAGAATCGTATAAATCAGGAGAACATCGAGTTTCTTACTGTTACTTAACTGTTGCTCAGGTGATAGATTACGGGCTAACTCGATATGAATGCTAAC
>JBIKWV010000217.1:0-6907 GCA_044356135.1 Elainellaceae cyanobacterium | reverse complement strand
TGGATGATCAGCGTGTACATATCCCACAGGTTTGGGAAATCCTGCTGCATCGTGGCCAGTGTGCGCTGGGCATCTTTCAGAAATGGGATCTGGCCGAGTTCCTGGTAGGGGGTGTCGATCATCCAACTGCGAACGAACACGGCTCGACAGGTGTCATCGCCGGGAAGCGCCATCGTAAACGGGTCAGCCTCCGTCACCCGGCTCAGGTGAAGTGCCTGACTGGGGGGATTGAAAAACCGAATTTCAGAGTCTCTCTGGGTGGGATAGAGGGCATAGAACCCGACCGGATTGCTATTGTCGCAGCGGCGCAGCACCCGCATTCCTGTGGAGTACTGGCTGGCCCATTCGCGCAGAATATTGGCGATGCGGTAGGGCACAGCTTCGGTGTTGCGGTTCATCCAGTTGTAGTTGGTGGCCAGCAGATTGGCGATCGGGATGGCGTCACCGCGCAGGTCGAAGGCATCCGGCTCCACGGCCACTCCTGGTTCCGATGTGGTTTTCTGGAGTAGCTCCGGCAGATATTGAATCTCGATCTGGGTGCAGTTTCCGTCAAACTGTTTGCGAATCAGTCCCAGCGCCACCAGCTTGTCCAGCATCATCCCGGCGGAGCGATCGCCCCCTCGTTCGCGATCGCCATAAAACAGTTCTGCCGCCTCCCGACAGCTACACTCCACCCAGCCCTGGGGAAACACCAGTTCGGACAGGGGCGGCTTCAGTGAAATGTGCCGACTGCGGTTGTGCTTCACCCAGAGATACAGCCACAGCCGAATGAAGCACTCCGCTCGCTGTCGCGTCATACCCACCCGTCGCATTAGCAGCTCCATGTAGCGCTGCTGGAGAGATTCGGGGAGCCACTGATTCAGGGATTCGAGGTGAAAGGCAGGAGGTTCTGGCATGAATCAGGTGACGAATTTTGAGGAACTCAGGTGTCCAATGTAACAAGTTTTCCCACAAAACTTCACCCTAGTTCGATCGCCTTCCATCGCCTTCGAGTCGGGCAATCCCGGTTCATCCTGCTCATTCTCATTACACAAGTGCGGCCTGCATGATAGCAGCATGAGTTCCTGCACACCGAATGCTCACCTTCTATCAATACAAACCCACATTCCAGAATCATCTGCGTCCGCTCGTGGGGTGGCTGGCGCAGCGGCAGGTGTCTCCCAATCAGATCACCAGTGCGGCGATGCTGCTGTCGATGGTCATGGGCGGAGCCACCGCGCTTTTTCCTCAGTCTCACTGGATGCTGCTGGCGCTCCCGCTGGTGTTGTTCATCCGCATGGCGCTGAACGCGATTGACGGAATGCTGGCGCGGGACTATTGCCGCACAACGCCGCTGGGCTACATCTTGAACGAAGCGGGCGATGTCGTTTCAGATGCCGCCCTGTACCTGCCCTTCTGTTTGATTCCGGGCACTGCATCTCTCTGGATCGTGATTATTGTCCTGCTGGCCAGCCTGACGGAACTGGTGGGGGTACTGGGGCAGGCCATTGCCGACAAGCGCTGCTATCAAGGCCCGATGGGGAAGAGCGATCGCGCCTTCATCTTCGGCTCCATCGCCCTGCTGCTGGGACTGGGTTTTGAAGTCACCCACTGGCTCACGGGCGTCTGGATCGGGGTGATTCTTCTCCAGCTTGTCACAATCTTCAATCGAATTCGCGCCACTTTACGCGCTACTGCAAAGGAGGTCGAATCATGACCCTCGATTTACCCACTCCGGTTTTGCTGGCGCTGGCGGGAATTTATGGACTGCTCATCGTCTCAACCCTGGTTGTCTACGGTTTCGTCTTTCGTCAGCCCGACAAGGATTTCACAGAACTGAAAGACCGGATGAAGACCTGGTGGATCATGATCACGGTGTTTACAGTGGCATTGGTCATCGATCATACCGCTTCTATCTTCCTCTTTTTCTTCATTAGCTTCCTGGCGCTCAAAGAGTACCTCTCGCTCATCCCCACTCGTCGCGCTGATCACCATGTCTTGTTCTGGGTTTATGTTGCCTTGCTGTTGCAATATGTGTGGATTTACATTGGCTGGTATGGAATGTTTCTCATCTTCATTCCTATCTACGCTTTCCTATTTCTGCCAATGCGAATGGTGTTGATCGGTGAGACTGAAGGATTTCTCAATGCGATTGGCACCATTCACTGGGGATTGATGCTGACGGTGTATACGATCAGTCATCTCTCCTATCTACTGCGCTTGCCAGCGGTGGAAGGGGCGATCGCCGGAAGTACTGGCCTGCTGGTATACCTCGTATTGCTCACCGAAATCAACGACATCTCGCAATACGTTTTTGGCAAACTTCTGGGTCGTCATCCAGTGATTCCCAAAGTCAGCCCCGGTAAGACAGTAGAGGGACTGTTGGGTGGTATAGCGGTGACGGTGGGATTGGCGATCGCCCTTGCCCCCTATCTCACGCCGTTTAATCTGCTCCACGCCACCTGTTTAGGATTTCTCCTGAGCCTGACCGGATTCATCGGCGATGTCACCATCTCTGCGCTAAAACGCGATTTAGGCATTAAGGACAGCGGCACCCTCCTACCCGGTCACGGCGGAATTCTCGATCGCATCGACAGCCTCACCTATACTGCCCCCCTGTTCTTCCACTTCACCGTGTACTTCTACTACCGGGGACAGTGGCCATGAATCGCATTCTCAAAGTCTTGTTCTTCCTGCTGATCGTCCGCGTCATCGTGCTGATCATCATGGGTCTCTGCATCCGCCACAAAGAACGCCTCCCCCGCTCCGGCCCTGCTATCCTCGTCGCCAACCACAACAGCCACCTGGACACCCTCGTCCTGATGTCCCTGTTTCCCCTGTCGATGCTGCATCACCTGCGTCCCCTGGCCGATGAGGACTATTTTCTGAAAAAGAACCGCCGCCTCGCCTGGTTCTCCCGCCGCATCCTGGATATTATCCCTGTCTCCCGCGAACCCGAAAACGACTGCTCAGCCCATCGCACCTTCCTCACAAACTGCGCCACCGCACTTCAACAAAACGATATCCTCATCCTCTACCCCGAAGGCACCCGAGGCGAACCCGAACACCTCACCTCCTTCAAAAGCGGCATCGCCCACCTGTCAAAGCATCACCCCGATGTTCCCATCATCCCAATTTTCCTCAACGGCCTCGGCAAAGCCCTACCCAAAGGCGAATTTCTCCTGGTTCCCTTCTTCTGCAACGTCATTGTCGGTGAACCGCTGTATTGGAATGGACACAAGCAATCATTTCTGCAGCAGCTTACCGAGCGGTTTCAGGTGCTGTCCTCTCAAGCGATGTTGCCTGTGAAATGACCCTACGGTTCGACCAATCGCTCACCGCAACACCCCACCTCTCCCCTCACTGAAGGAGAACAGACGAATCAAAAACCTTCCCCTCCAACGACTCAGCCCTTTAGCGATCGTGGGTAACACGCATCGGGCTGTCGCCCTCCCACGAGAAACCTGATAGGAGGGGGTTTGGGGGACGCTTCGTCCCTCAAGCGGGGGGTTTGGGGGGTAGGCTACCCCCCAAAAAGCCTGGTTCTCAACCAAAACGCAGAAACCTCAAAACATTGGCGATCGCCCCACCCTTCCCACTTACCACCCAAACACCACCATGCTACAAAAATCCCTTCCCACCTACGAAACCCTCCTTCGTCCTCTCCCCGCCTGGAATCCCAAATCCTGGTACTACAGCCTATTCAGCCTCACCCTCAAAACCATTGGCAAACTCTCCAACGGTGTTCGCCTCGGCTTCCGCTACGGCTTCGACTCCGGCGTCATGCTGGAATACGTCTACCGCAACCAACCCGGCGGCATCACCCCACTCGGCGTATTCATTGACTGGATTTACCTGAACTCCCAGGGCTGGCGAGGCATCCGGCAGCGTGCCCGTCTGCTCAAACGCACGCTTCGTCAAGTCCTGCACGCTTATCAGCAGGCGGGCCAGACTTGTGTGCTGCTGGATGTGGCCTGCGGTGGAGGGCGGTATGACCTGGAGGTACTACAGGAATTTCCGCAGGGCAGAATCACCGCAACCCTCCGCGACTACAAATCTGAAAACGTTGCCAAAGCACGCCAACTGGCTGTGCAAATGGGAATTGATGCTCATATCGAACAGGCCGATGCCTTTAACGATGGCGATCTCAACCAGGTACACCCCCGCCCCAACGTCGTTGTGATCTCCGGCCTCCACGAAATTCTCCCAGATGACAACCTGATCCGCCACCACTTCCAGCAGATTTACCAGATCCTGCCGGAAGGCGGCACCCTCATTCTCACCATCCAACCCCACCACCCGCAGCTTGAACTCATCGCCCGCACCCTCCCCTCCCACACGGGCCACCCCTGGGTCATGCGCCTGCGCCCCTGGGAACTCACCCGCCAGTGGGCCGAAGCAGTGGGATTCCGTAACTTCCGTGTAGAAATGGAGCCGACCGGGATTTTTGGAGTCGTGACGATGGAAAAATAACCCTTCAATAGCGGCTTTGGTCTACCTCTGTGGGGCGGGCATCTTGCCCGCCCAGTTCCGGGCCGATAGGATGCCCATCCTGAAAAAACCGTCCTCTGAAAAAAGCTACACGTCGAGTCCTTCACGACTCCGGAGTCATTGTCATCAACAGGCCGACTCGTTTCAGAATTCGCAGTACCGAATAGAGATCGTTCCCGCGATTGAGCAGTGAGAAAAGATTCGACAGGTCGTACTGCATCCTGTCCTGCACGAGCTTGAGCAATCGAAACTCGCTGCCGTTCAATACCATGCCATAAGGGATCTGCTGTTAAATAAAATCCCAGTTTTCGTTTGGCGCGGCTCCGTGGGTGGGCGATCGCCACCAATTGGAGGTATCTCCACACCTCGATTGCCTGCGCTGTTCCAAGCATTTGCCGCTATTCTGGACATAGAGCATCTGTACGGTCTCTGCATCTGTCTATTGCCTCTGTCTTTGCCCTGTGTCTGACCTGCTTCAACCCCTGCCCCTTCTGAAACACCCCGAACGCCTGGAAGCCCGTCTCAAGGAGATTCCCCAGGAGCCGGGAGTTTATTTCATGCGCGATGCCAGTGACATGATTATGTACATTGGCAAATCGAAAAGTCTACGCAACCGGGTGCGATCATACTTTCGGGAAGATCACCATACCAACCCCCGAATTGCCCTGATGGCCATGCAGGTGGTCGAGATCGAGTTCATCGTCACCGACACCGAAGCCGAGGCGCTGGCACTGGAAGCCAACCTGATCAAGCAGCACCAGCCCCACTTCAACGTGCTGCTGAAGGACGACAAAAAGTATCCGTTTCTCTGCATCACCTGGAGCGAAGAATATCCCCGCATCTTCATCACCCGCAAACGCAAACTCAACACGAAGGATCGCTACTACGGTCCCTACGTGGATGTGGGTGCCCTGCGCCGAACGCTTAACCTGGTGAAGCGCGTCTTTCCCCTGCGTCAGCGTCCCCAGCCCTTATTCAAAGATCGCCCCTGCCTCAACTACGATATTGGGCGCTGTCTGGGTGTTTGCCAGAAACTGGTGCCTGCTGAGGACTATCGCAAGATGCTGCAAAAAGTGGCGATGATTTTCCAGGGACGGACGCAGGAATTAGAGGATGTGTTGACTGCTGCAATGGAAAAGGCGGCGGAAGAGCTGAACTTCGAGTACGCTGCTCGACTGCGGGACCAGATCAAAGCCATCCAATCTCTGGGGGCCGACCAGAAAGTGCAGTCTGCCGACGATACCGTTTCACGGGATGCGATCGCCCTCGCTTCAGATGACCTCCACGCCTGCATCCAGCTCTTCCAAATCCGGGCAGGTCGGTTGGTCGGAAGGTTGGGTTTTGTCGCTGATGCCCAGTCCGGTACACCGGGCGCGATTCTCCAGCGAGTGCTGGAAGAACATTATCAGTCGGTGGATGCTGTCGAAATTCCCAGCGAGATTCTGGTGCAGCATGAGCTACCGGATGGCGAGATTCTGTCGCAGTTCCTGTCTGAGCGCAAAGGCCGTAAGGTGACGATTCAGGTGCCGCAGCGGCAGGCCAAAGCGGAAATGATTGACATGGTGGAGCGCAACGCGGGCTATGAACTGGCCCGCACTCAGCGGTTTACCGATCGCAACAACCAGGCCATGCTGGATCTGGCGGAAATTCTGGATCTGCCCGATCTGCCCCACCGGATCGAGGGCTACGACATCTCCCACATCCAGGGGGCGGATGCAGTGGCCTCACAGGTGGTGTTTATCGACGGAATGCCTGCCAAGCAGCACTACCGCCACTACAAAATCAAAAACCCTACAGTGCGATCGGGCCACTCCGATGATTTTGCCAGTATGGCAGAAGTGATTCAGCGTCGGTTCCGTCGCTATGCACAGGACTCCAATATGCAGCGGGTCGGAAACCCAGACTTTCCAGATTTAGTGATGATCGATGGGGGAAAGGGGCAACTTTCAGCAGTGGTAGAGGCGCTGCGGGAGATGAACCTGCTGGAAGAAGTCAAGGTGGTCAGTCTTGCCAAACAGCGAGAGGAGATCTTCCTGCCTGGGGAATCTCTACCCCTCACCACTGACCAGGAGCAGCCGGGAGTTCAACTGCTGCGGCGGCTGCGTGACGAGGCGCATCGATTTGCGGTCAGCTTCCACCGTCAGCAGCGAAGCGATCGCATGAGACGCTCCCGTCTGGAAGAAATCCCCGGCCTGGGTCTCAATCGTCAAAAGCAGCTTCTGGCCCACTTCCGCTCAATTGACTATCTGCGCGAGGCTACTCCTGAGCAGATTGCTGAGGTGTCAGGGATTGGCCCCAAAATGGCACAGCAAATTTATGATTACTTCCATCCGCAAACAGCGATCGATGAGTCTGTGGTTGGATAGCCACCTTTAGGGCCTTGCCATCAAATAAAACCCAGTAAACCCCCAGTTTTTGCTTGGCGCGACGAAGTCGC
>JBIKWV010000216.1:0-6921 GCA_044356135.1 Elainellaceae cyanobacterium | reverse complement strand
TAGGTTCAAACTATTGCGTTTCTCGCTCTAGTGAGGCGCTATAGCTCTACCTCATTGGTCTAGCAGTCAGCCATTCTGTCGAGTCCCCCAACTGATAGGCTGGATTTAAAATGCGCCGATTTACCTCTGGAACAACCACCTTAGAGGATGTTTTGATTACGGAGGCGTTGCTACAGCGATCGCCTCGTCTTTCTAGTTGGCAAGCTGAAGCTGAAGCGATGCGGACTCTGATGCGGCAGATGGCCAGTTCTTCAGAGCATCTGCTGCAAAGTTTGGCCAACACCGCCGTTGATCTGTGTCAGGCAGGAGCCGCTGGGGTCAGCCTGCTGGAAACCACACCGGAAGGGGAAGCGGTTTTTCGGTGGAATGTGTTGGCGGGAACCTTCGCACATCATGTTGGCGGTAGTACCCCCCGCAACTTTAGCCCCTGTGGAGTGTGTCTTGACCAGGGCGCTCCAGTTCTCTTTTCTCACCCTGAGCGCTATTTCACCTACTTGCAGGAAGCAGATACCCCAATCGTCGAAGGGTTGGTGCTGCCTCTGATTGCCGACAGTCACATCTTTGGCACGATTTGGATTGTGTCCCACGATGAGGGGCGGCAGTTTGACTCAGAAGATGTGCGAGTCATGACGAGTCTGGCAGACTTTACCGCCACCGCCTTGCTGCTGCAACAGCGACAGACAGGAGAATTGCTGGCTGCCAATGCGGTGTTAGAGACAGAAATTTTAGAACGCAAGCAGGCTGAAGAGCAGACCCGCGCTTTGATCGCAAATTTGCCAGGTGGGGCAGTGTTTGTGCTCGACCGTGACTTGCGTTATTTACTGGCAGAGGGAGAAGCATTCTCCGCCATCGGATTCAATCTCGAAGATGTCGTTGGGCGAACCCTTTTCGAGGTGCTGCCGCCCGATTTAGCCGCAAGTTGCGCGCCGATGTACCGTCAGGCTCTGGCAGGCGACCCCTTTGAGCATGAGCAGAATGCCCTCAATCGCACCTACATCACGCGGGGAACTCCGCTGCGATCGCCCGATGGTGAAGTTTATGCTGTGCTGGTTGTTTTCTTTGACCTCACCGAGCGCAAACGAACCGAAGCCGCCTTGCAGGAGAGTGAGCAGCGCTACCGCCACCTGGTGGAACTCACCCCGTACCTGATTTGGAATGCCAATGAACAGGGGCGTAATACTTATATCAGTCCACGGATGAGCGAATATATCGGCTTACCACCTGAGCAGTTACTGAATTTTGACTGGCAAACGGTGATTCATCCCGATGATGTTGAACGCATTCATCATCGCTGGATGAAAGCGGTACAAACCGGCACTGCGTATGAAGCTGAATATCGGCTACGCCGAGCTGACGGTGAATATCGCTGGCATCTGGTTCGTGCTGTTTTTGAGGGGGATGGACAGGGGCGAAAGTGGTTTGGAGTATCCACAGATATTCACGATCGCAAACGCCGCGAAGCGAACCTGGCCTTCTTAGCGGACATCGCCGAAGACTTCTCGCAGCTTTCAACTGCCGACGAGATTATGCAGGCAGTCGGTGCAAAAGTGGGCGCTTACCTCAACCTCACCAACTGTCTCTTTGCTGAAATCAACGAAGGGCAAAATCAGGCGATCATAGAACACACCTGGCATACCCTCGATACACCAGATATCACAGGCGTTTATCAGCTCTCCGACTTTATTACTGAAGAACTTCGACAAACGGCACGATCCGGAGAAACCCTTGTTATCTGTAATACCCAGACCGACCCTCGCACCGATAGCGATCGCTATGCTGCCCTCAAGATTCATGCCTTTGTCACTGTTCCCTTTTATCGCGAGGGTAAATGGAAATACATATTTACAGTGAACGATTCCGTTGCCCGCGATTGGCGTGAAGACGAAATTGAATTAATCCGCGAGGTAACAAATCGCACATTCCCGCGTCTCGAACGGGCGTATGCCGAACAAGCCCTGCGGGAAAGTCAACAGCGCCTGTCTGTCATCTTCGCGCAGGCGGCAGTCGGCCTGTCTGAAATTTCGCTCGATGGACGCTTTCTCCAGGTCAACGATGCGCTATGCCGGATGCTGGGGCGATCGCGCGAAGATCTGTTGACCTCAACGATCTTCGATACCACCTTTACCGACGATTCCCCCCGCAGTTCCTCAGCATTGCCCCAACTGCTTGCGACAGGAGAAACCGTCTCCCTGGATCAGCGCTACCTCCGACCCGACGGCTCGGTTCTCTGGGTCAATAGCATCCTCACCAGCCTCACTGACGAGCAGGGCAATCCCGAACGTATTCTGGCGGTGACAGTGGATCTGAGCGATCGCATCCGGGCCGAGATGAACAATATTCAGTTGATTCGAGAACAGGCCGCCCGCGAAGAAGAACGCAAGCGAGCGGAACATCTGGCCGAACTCGATCGGGCCAAGACAGCCTTCTTCAGCAACGTCTCCCATGAATTTCGCACACCGCTGACGCTGATTTTAGGGCCGCTGGAGAATGCGCTGGCGGTCGTGGATGAGTGGATGAGTGGAAGCGTGGATGAGTGGGAGCGTGGAAACTTAGATGAGTCATCAGTCTCTGAGTTCTATCCCCCTATCCACCTCCAGGAGCAACTCCAACTGGCTCACCGCAACAGCCTGCGTTTGCTCAAACTGGTCAACACGCTGCTGGATTTCTCCCGGATTGAAGCGGGACGGGTTCAGGCCCATTATGAACCGACGGATTTGGCTGCCTACACCACCAGTTTAGCCAGTGTATTTCGGTCGGTGATCGCCGGGGCAAAGCTGAACTACATTGTGGATTGTCCGCCTCTACCCGAACCCGTTTATGTAGATCCGGAGATGTGGGAGAAGATTGTTTTCAATCTACTATCAAACGCACTGAAGTTTACCTTTGAAGGAGAAATCGAGATTTCCTTGAGATGGGTTGAGGAAAGCATTGGGGAAGGAAGGGATAACGAGAGGATGAGTCAAAGGGATGACGCAAATGATATAGCCTCCCACTCTCCCACCCTCCCTACTGTTCAACTGAGCATCCGCGATACTGGAGCAGGAATTCCAGAGAACGCCCTGCCGCATCTCTTCAAGCGCTTCTACCAGGTTGAAGGAGCCGGGGGGCGGAGTGATGAGGGATCGGGGATCGGTCTGTCGCTGGTGCAGGAGTTAGTGAAGTTACATGGGGGAGCGATCACCGTCAGCAGCCAGGTGAATCAGGGTACCACCTTCACCATTACCCTGCCCACGGGCACCGCCCATCTTCCAGTTGATCGAATTCGAGTTCCTTCGCAGGCCGGATCGACTGTGATCGATTCCAGTGCTTACGTCGAAGAAGCTCTACGCTGGTTACCAGAAAAAAGATTTCGCCAATCACAACAAACCGCTGGGGTCACGGAGGATCAAGCCGCTGCACCAGAAGGCAATTTTTTCTCTGATACAGCCAATACCCCGCCTCGCCTACTTCTGGTTGACGACAATGCAGATATGCGTGACTATCTGAAGCAATTGCTCAGCCAATACTACGAGGTCGAAGCCGTAGGCGACGGATTGGCCGCACTCAGGGCGATCGCCCATCAGATTCCTGATCTGGTTCTCACAGATGTGATGATGCCGGGAATGGATGGCTTTGAGCTGCTGCGTTCGCTCCGCTCGCAGGAAACGACCAGAGAAATGCCCATTATCCTTTTGTCTGCCCGCGCAGGGGAAGAATCCCGACTGGAAGGCTTGCGGGCTGGGGCAGATGATTACCTGATTAAACCGTTTTCGGCCCGTGAACTGCTGGCGAAAGTGAACGTTACCCTGAAGCTGGCACGAATGAGACGGGAAGCGGCTTACCGCGAACAGGTGATGCAGGAAATGGAGAAGCTCAATACCACATTGGAGCAGCGAGTCCAGGAGCGAACGATGCAACTGCAGGCCATCAACCAGGAGCTGGAGGCTTTCTCCTCAACGGTTTCCCATGATTTAAGAACACCACTGCAATACATTCTCAGCGTGGCGGAATTGCTGCACACCCGATTCAGTCGATCGGGGCTGGACGAAACAAGTCTGCGCTATCTCAATTTGATCGTTCAATCCGCCAGGGCAGCAGGCACGATGGTAGACGATCTGCTTGAGTTTTCCCATATGGGACGGGTGGAAATTCGTTTTACTCAGGTTTCGATGAATACACTGATGCAGCAGGTTCTAGAGCAGCTACAACCTGAGGTCGCAGGACGAAAAATTTGCTGGCAGATTGACTACTTACCTGACGTTCAGGCGGATGCAACGCTGCTACACCTGGTGATGCAAAATCTACTCTCTAATGCGATTAAATATACGCGCGATTGCATTCCAGCAGAGATCACCGTTGGCAGCATGGAGAACGAACAGGAGATCGTATTCTATGTACGTGATAATGGGGCGGGCTTTGATATGAAATATCGTCATCGGTTATTCAGCATTTTTCAGCGTTTACATCCCCAGGAGAGATTTGAAGGGACAGGGGTAGGATTGGCCAACGTGCGGCGGATTATCCATCGGCACGGTGGACAAACCTGGGCAAAAGGGGAGATCGACCGGGGTGCAACCTTCTACTTCTCATTGCCAAAATTCCGGCGGGAGGAGCCATGATGCGACTGCGGTTTCTGTTGCTCGAAGACAATCTCCTGGATGCAGAAATGTCTGCGGTGATGCTGATGGATGCTGGCATTGACTTCGATTCCCTGCGAGTGGAAACCCGTACTGCGTTTGAGCAGGCGCTGGCAACAGAGCCGTTTGACCTGATTCTGGCCGACTATCAGTTGCCGGGATTCGATGGCCTGACGGCACTGGAGATGACCCGCACCTGCTGCCCCGAAGTGCCGTTTATCTTTGTCACCGCCAGTATGGGAGAAGAACAGGCGATCGAATCCCTTAAAAAAGGGGCCACTGACTATGTGCTGAAACAGCGGATGGAGCGTCTGGTTCCGGCAGTTATGCGGGCACTGCGGGAGGCGCAGGAACGGCGCGATCGCCTGCAAGCCGAACGAGAACTGCGGGCACGCAAACACCAATACATCGAACAGTTGCAGGGCTTGAACCGGGCTGCCCTGGCCATCAATTCTGCCCTATCAGTGGAACAGGTGCTGCAGGTGATTACTGATCAGGCAGCAACAATCATCGGTACCCACCAGTCCGCCACCAGCATGACGATCAACCAGGACTGGGCACAGTCGATTAACGCCATTTACCTCTCTGATAAGTACACTCAGTGGCGAGACTACGACGCACAGCCAACCGGAGCAGGAATTTACTCCCATGCCTGCAAAAACAATCGCCCCCTACGGCTGACCCAGACCCAATTGGAAAACCACCCCCACTGGAATGCCTTTGGCCGGGAAGCGGCGAACCATCCCCCGTTGCGCGGCTGGCTGGCAGCTCCGCTGGTCGCCAGGGACGGCCACAATGTCGGTCTGATTCAGCTCTCAGACAAGTTAGAGGGCGACTTTTCTGAGGCCGACGAGACGATTCTGGTGCAACTTGCCCAGATGGCCTCTGTTGCAGTGGAAAATGTCCAGCTCTACGAAGCAGAACGGCAGGCGCGGATCACGGCGGAGGCGGCATGGAAAGAAGCCCAGACAGCAAATCGACTGAAGGATGAGTTTCTGGCGGTGCTGTCCCACGAGCTGCGATCGCCCCTCAACCCCATCCTGGGCTGGGTCAGACTGCTGCGCGGTGGTCTGCTTGATCCGACTCGTCAGGCCGAAGCACTGGAGACAATCGAGCGCAACGCCAAATTGCAGACCCAATTGATTGAAGATCTGCTGGACATTTCTCGCATCATGCAGGGCAAGTTGACCCTGACAACCGCTCCAGTCAACCTCCGTTTTGTAATCAGGGCAGCGATTGAAACAGTGCGTCTATCGGCAGAAGCCAAACAAATTGTGATTGACCTGAATCTTCCCTCTACCACCGCCGATGGTGCTTCCCAGGAGGCAGCGATAATTCTGGGCGATGCTGCTCGCCTGCAGCAGGTGATCTGGAATTTGCTCACCAATGCGATTAAGTTCACCCCCATCGGTGGGCGGGTTACGGTGAAGCTGGAGACAGTCATGGATGATGGGATGAGGGGAGGGAGGGATGGTAAGAAGGCACCCTCCCACTCTCCCACCTTCCCACTCTCCCACCCTCCCACCTACGCCCAAATCACCATTACCGATACGGGCAAAGGCATCAATCCAGAATTCCTGCCCTATGTGTTCGACTACTTCCGCCAGGAAGACGGTTCAACCACTCGCAAGTTTGGTGGGTTGGGGTTGGGGCTGGCAATCGTGCGACAGCTCGTCGAGCTGCATGGTGGGACGGTGACAGCAGAGAGCCAGGGTAAAAATTTGGGTGCCACTTTTACGGTACAGTTGCCTATTGCACAACAGGCAATGACAGCGATAGCACACCCCCTCCAAACCAGGATAGGCTCATCCAAAGCATTGGACAATCTACAAATTCTGGTTGTCGATGATGATATCGACACGCTCAGATTTCAGGAATTTGTGCTGGAACAGAACGGTGCATCGGTGATCGCCGTTCCTTCCGGCAAAGAGGCCCTCCAAATCTTTGCGCAATTCACTCCAGATGTTCTGGTCAGCGATATCGGGATGGCAGAGATGGATGGCTATATGCTGATCCAGCAAGTCAGAGCCTTACCCCCCGAACGGGGCGGCACCATTCCGGCGATCGCCCTTACCGCCTATGCCGGAGAGAAAGACTGTCAACGAACCATCGCCGCAGGATATCAGCAGCACGTTCCGAAACCAATTGAGCCAGAGGAACTGGTGGAGGTGATCACGATGCTGCTGGGGCAGAGGGTATAACAGCGGTGACGTTCGGACTTCGGAGTGTGGTGAAGACTGAGGCTCAAGCTTGAACATGCGTTGTGTGGGCGATTCCCCCCGCTACGCGGGGGGAATCGCCCACA
>JBIKWV010000215.1:0-6931 GCA_044356135.1 Elainellaceae cyanobacterium | reverse complement strand
GCGCGGAGCGCGGCTCTCTCTCAAATCTGTACCTTATTCAAGCGCGAAGCGCTATAGATTCTATGGGGCAGGATTCGGGTGGCGAGTGTGAATTGCATCGAGTTCCGCGAGGAAATCTCGACTGAGGTCAATCCTGAGACTGCTCATATTCTCCTGGAGCTGCTCCAGAGTCGTCGCGCCAATAATCGTGCTGGTGACAAACCAGCGACTGCGAAGAAAAGCGATCGCCATTGCCGCAGGAGAAAGCCGATGATACCGGGCCAGATCCACATAGGCTGCCACGGCTGCATCCACCTGAGGCTTTCGGTAGCGTCCCCCAAAGTTGGGGAACAGGCTCATACGGGTCTGGGGGTGAGCGCTCGTGAGGTACTTACCAGAGAGGTTGCCAAATCCGAGTGGACTGTAGGCCAAAAAGCCTAACTGCTCGCGGTAACAGGCTTCCACCACCGCCGGGTCAGCCACCCGATTCAGCAGATTGTACGCATTTTGCACGGAAACGATTCTGGGCAGATTGAGCTGCTGAGCTGCCGTGCAAAACTGACAAATTCCCCAGGGCGTTTCGTTGCTGAGGCCGAGATAGCGAATTTTGCCTGCTTCGAACAATTTTGCAAAGGCCGCAAGCTGTTCCACGATGGGAATCATCTCCCGATCTTGCTTTGGGTTAAAGGTGGCCTGCCCAAACAGGGGAACATAGCGATCGGGCCAGTGAATCTGATAGAGGTCAATGTAGTCCGTCTGGAGGCGACGCAGGCTATCGTCGAGCGCCTGACCAATCTGAGAGGGGGTGAGGGCAGGCCCCCCGCGAATCCACTCCAGCCCCCGCGAGGGTCCTGCAATTTTTGTGGCAATGATCAATCGGTCGCGTGGCTGGTGTTTCAACCAGGTGCCAACAAAAGATTCAGTTGCCCCATAGGTGTCGGCCTGGGCAGGCACTGGATACATCTCAGCAGTGTCAATGAAATTAATCCCGTTGGCGATCGCATAGTCAAGCTGGATATGAGCCTCGGCTTCGGTATTCTGTTGGCCAAAGGTCATCGTCCCTAAACACAACTCTGATACTTCAAGTCCGCTTGCACCTAATGGTCGATATTGCATTGCATCAACTGCGATCGATAAGGTGGATGATGGGATGTGATGCCACACTCCAGTTGGAATACAGTCTTTTCCAGGCGAATCAGGTACGGATTGAGGGGTGAAACCCCTGCGCAGGGGTTTCACCCCTACACCCCCTGACCCTCACCAGCAGGAAAACCACTGGTGAGCGTAATTACTCAATGAGGAACGCGAAAAAAAGGTTCAGGTATCAGGTTACAGGTTACAAATTTTCGGGGTTGGGGTACAGGTTTCAAGTTGGGAAAAATTGGGAAAATTCTATGAAAAAGATCAACTTTTACGACCTGCCGATGTAGAGTTTTCCACAAGAACAGATGGTTTTCCACAGAATCCTGGAGGTTTTCCACAAGATTGCGGCAAATCCTCATGTTTTTCACAGGTAATATCGCGCTTCGTTGAATGAAGTACAGATCTTTGTAAGAGAGCCGCATACTGCGCGATTCTCTTACGAAAATCTGTGGTTTGCTGGAGCGCAAAGCGCTACATCCCCCATTGCCTATTCCCACTCAATCGTTCCCGGTGGCTTCGAAGTAATGTCGTACACCACACGATTGACGCCCCGCACTTCGTTGACGATGCGGTTGGAAATAGTTTCCATGAGGTCGTAGGGGATGCGTGACCAGTCGGCGGTCATGCCGTCTTCACTGGAGACAATGCGAAGCACGATGGGGTAGGCGTAGGTGCGCTGATCACCCATGACGCCGACACTGCGAATGGGCAGCAAAACTGCGAATGCCTGCCAGACTTCGTGGTACAAACCACTCTGGTTGATTTCCTGACGAACAATAAAGTCGGCATCCCGCAGGATGTCCAGTTTCTCCTCCGTGACCTCACCCAGAATGCGAATAGCCAGACCAGGACCAGGGAAAGGATGACGGTTGACGATTTCCTCTGGAAGACCAATAGCGCGTCCGACTTTGCGTACTTCATCTTTGAAGAGTTTGCGCAGCGGTTCCACCAGCTTAAAGCGGAGATCTTTAGGTAGACCACCGACGTTGTGGTGGCTTTTGATCTTAACGGCGACACGCTCTCCAGTTTGAGGATCAACGTTGGTATCTGCCGATTCAATGACATCGGGATAGAGGGTGCCCTGGGCCAGGTAATCGAAGGGACCGAGTTGGCGAGAGCCTTCCTCAAAAACGCGGATGAATTCGTGCCCAATTCGCTTGCGCTTTTCTTCGGGATCTGTAATGCCCTCGATCTGTTTCAGGAAGCGATCGCGCGCATTGATATACTGCACCGGGATATGGAACTGCTCATGGAACAGCTTCACCAGTCGTTCGGGTTCTTGCTTACGCATGAAGCCCTGGTCGATGAACATGCAGGTGAGCTGATCCCCGATCGCCCGATGCAGCAAAAAGGCCAGGGTTGAAGAATCAACACCACCCGACAGGGCCAGTAGGACACGCTTGTCACCCACTTTGGCGCGAATCTCCCGGACGGCCTCTTCAACAAAAGCGCTGGTGGTCCAGGTGGGTTCACACTGACAGGCGTGATAGACAAAGTTGCGAATCAGCGCCAGACCACCGATGGAATGCACGACTTCCGGGTGGAACTGAACCCCGTAGAACTTCTTGTCGTGGTGAGCGATCGCCGCACAGGGGGTGTTTTCGGTGTGAGCCAGGACTTCGAATCCCTGCGGCATTTCTACCACGGAATCCCCGTGGCTCATCCACATGGTACTGCCGTCTTCAACATTGGTCAGCAGATCCGTGGGGTCGTCGATCAGGAGGGATGCTTTGCCGTACTCACCGCGCTCCGCCCGCTCCACCCTCCCGCCGAGCTGTTGCACCATGAGCTGCATCCCGTAGCAGACCCCCAAAACGGGAATACCTAGATTCCAGATTTCAGGATCGCAGTGGGGTGCGCCTGTATCGTAGACCGAGTTGGGACCACCAGAGAGAATGATACCTTTGGGGGCAAGCTGAGCCAGTTGGGCAGCAGTCGTGCGATAGGAGAGAACTTCCGAGTAAACCTGGGTTTCTCGGATGCGGCGGGCAATCAGCTCCGAATACTGGGAGCCAAAATCCAGAATGATAATCATCTGGCGGTTGATTGCCTCGGTGTCAGATTCGGTTTGTGGAAGCTGTTCTACTTGAGGTGTCACTGGGGTTCTGATTCAAATGGTGAGGTGGACAAGGGGGAAGGGCGTATAGGAAAAGGAATCTGCCGGAAAATGCCGCAGAGAGTGTTGACTTATGATGAGGGATGAAAAAGTGTAGCGGGTAAAAACGACCAGAAAAATTTTGAATAATTAAGACATCTTAACAAACCATCGGCTGGATTGCGGCAGCATTTTGGCTCTGCACAACAATCTGTCGATCGCGGTCGAAGAGAACTGTTCCCACCCGAATCCGGCGATCGCTGTGGGCATGAATATAGGTTGCTGAGCGTTCGTCAATAGTGTGGGCGATCGCGCCATAGACCTGCTCCAACCAGGTACTCCCAGTCTCCCTATCCAGTTCCCTCAGAATGTGCAGTGCGGCCTCCGCAGTTTCACAGGCAAACACCCGCCGCAGCTCCGCAGTTCCCATGCCCGCATTCGCACAGTGGGCAACAAACACCTCCCGTCGGCCATCGGCGACGTGGTGGTGGGTGTGAAAAATGCCGCCCGCCAGCTTCATTAACTTCCCGTGATAGCCAAACAGCAAGATTTGTTCGATCCCCTGAAGCGCCGCCTCTACCAGCATGGGTCCCAGCCAGTTAGCGGTTTTAATCAGACAGCTCGGTGATATTCCCTGTCTCACCGCCAGATCCAGGCCATTCTCCCCAATGCAAAAAACCAGGCTGGCGTGCTGTGCTGCTTTCTGCCGCAGTTCTTCTCGAAATGCTTCTAGCTGACCCGGCGCGCTGAGCGGTTGCGAAATCCCAGACGTGCCCAGCAGTGAAAGTCCATCTACAACACCAAACGCCGCATTGGAAGTGCGTTCAGCGAGCGATCGCCCCTCCGGCAAAATGATGGTCACTCGAATTCGCTCTTCTGGTTGCAGCCACTGCGTCAGATTTTCCTGCATCAGTTGCCGCGCATAGCGGTAGATGGCAGGCCGATCTCCCGCATTCACCTGCCGCCCAATGCCCTCGCCACCCTCCAGAAGAATCTGCTCCTGTGACTCAGCGGTTGTCTGGAAGATTTCAACCTGTGCCCAGATGGGTGTGTGGCGCGTCAGGTCGAGGTTGTCTCCGGGATCACTGCGGGCGATCGCCAGTGCCTGATGCTCTCCCAGACGCGCCACCTGCTCAATCGGGATGGTGGCATTTTCTGGAGGATTCACCAGATTGACTGAAACTTCAGGTGATGAGTTGCCGTGCAGGTGGCGGAGCGCGGCGATCGCTGCGGCACAGGCAAAAACAGGCAGAGTGTATCCGGCACGGGCGGTTGGAGGTAAAGGTTCAGAGTGCAAGGTGAGGGGTGGCGTGACCAGTACTGCTTTCTTTGAGAATATCGGACGGTGCAGTTATCTGTGCTAAGGAAAAACCCAAAAGCCCGAAGTTGCGTGCGTGAAGCGCCGCAACTTCGGGCTTTTGGGTTCGGTGCAAGAGCTGAGTTATCCGATCGCCCCTGCTAAACGGCCTGCCAGACTGGTCTGCACCAGTAGATTGTTGTCAACGCCCAGGAGCGTATTGAGATCGCCGGATGGGAATTTGACTGACTGTGGTTCCCGACTGCTGCCGCTTACCGGAGGCATTTCACTGATGGAAGTGGGGGCAGACGGATAGAGAGCGGCGGGCGTCCATTGGGCACTGACAAACACGCCAGAACTGATTGGAGGGGCAGGAATGGGGGAGATTGCCTCCATCGCAGCAAAGGAATCGGACAGATTCTGCCCAACCAGTTGGCTCATCTGATCAAGCCCTAAAACTTCGTCTGTCCTCTGGTTCAGTGGCTCACCCTGGAGGCCCTCGATCCGCTCTCTGTTCTCTCTGGACGGTCTACTAACAACCTCTGCCGCTGTTTGCTGCGAATCTGGAGCTACCTTCGACACCGTGCTGAAGTTGACGTACACTTCCTGCGCTCTTGCCATCTGGTTAAAGATTTCCATCCATCTGCGACCGCTCGAAGAGGTGGTGCCAGAACCCGTGGTTCCCCATTCATAGATCTGGCTGTCCCGAATCATGGATTCCACATCGGTGGTGCGATCGCTGCCCAGGCTGGCTGGCGTCGCAGTGGGATTGCTGTTCACCCAGGTGGTCGTTTGTCCCAGTCGCTGCGCCAGCGCCTGCACCGCCTGCGTCTGGAAATTCGAGAGGAACTGAGGGGTAAACGTCGCGGCAGTGGAGCCGCTGCGACGATTCCAGCCAATCAGATCGAAAGCCATCAGATCCAGGTCGGAAATCGAAACGCGCTCCTGGGGGGCAACCGCCGGGTCCATAATGCCCAGTGCGGTGGCCTGCTCCTTCCAGTGGCTGGCCTGATAGCCATCGCCGCCAAAGTTAGTGGCTTTTCCCGTGGAAAATTGAGCCAGAATCGGATCGCTGGGTCTGATGGCAAACCCTTTATTGCCGCCAGCCGAGCCATAAGACATATCTCTCCGGCCCACCGTACCCACGCGAAACACATCGAGCGGAGTTGCATACTGGACGCGCTCGACAAATCATAATTGACGACGAGACCGAACATCCCTGCTGCGGTCTGGTCATTCAGCGAGGTTGCATCCTGCCAGAGGCGGTCTCGATAGGTAAAAACATTCGTGTTGGCGATCATGCCCGGTAATGCACCACCAATGACATTAGCAGGCAGCCTACTGGAGATGCCGACATGGACATTGAGCGTCACCGAAATTGTCCTGGGCGATCGCTTCAGTCCAGAGGGCTGGCTATGTATCGTGCTGACTGGACTTTTGATTAGATCGCGCTGGATTTTTCTTGAAAAGCTAACGCAGTCAGCCTTTCAGGAAAAATCAGCGCTAAATTAAATATGCCGCGAAACGCTCTCTTAGGAAAGCGTTTCGCGGCATTGCAGAGTAAATATTCCGCTTTCAGGAATCGCGCAAAAAAGCTCCCTGGAGGAAGGTCTCAGGGAGCTTTAAGCTGCATTAGATGGCGCACCGCAGCCGCACAGTTGCCACCGAAAATTAAGCCTGTCTGGAGTAGTATTCCACCACCAGCAGTTCATTGATCTGGAGTGCAACCCACTCCCGCTCGATCACGCTATTGACTCTGCCCGTCATCTTGTTCTTGTCGAACTCCAGATGGCTGGGCAGGTTGGCCAGTCCTGGGAACTGGAGGTTGGTTTCTACCAGTTTGCGAGAGCGCTCACTGTCACGCACAGCAACGACATCACCCGGTCTGCACTGGTAGCTGGGGATGTTGACCGCACGTCCGTTGACGGTGACGTGGCCATGATTCACCAACTGACGAGCAGAGGGAATCGTGGGAGCCATACCCAGGCGAAATACGGTATTGTCGAGCCGCATTTCCAGCAATTGCAGCAGCGCCTGTCCGGTGGAACCGGAGGCTCTCCGTGCCTTACGGACATAGCGGAGCAACTGCCGCTCAGTCAGACCATAGTTGAAGCGGAGCTTCTGTTTTTCTTCCAGACGCACAGCGTACTCAGACCGCTTCTTGCGGGCTTGACCGTGCTGTCCGGGGGGATATGCCCGTCGCGGAGATTTGCGCGTCAGGCCGGGGAGTTCACCCAGGCGACGCACCACTCGGAGACGGGGACCTCGATATCGCGCCATCTATCTAGAATCCTTTCCAAAGGTGTCCAAAAGTTCCATTCTACTCGATGAAAGGCAGGATGAAAAGCATCCATTAATAAAGTTATTGCACTTTTCGATTGGGTAAGGTACGGGGTGCAGGGGTGTAAACCCCGCAC
>JBIKWV010000214.1:0-6942 GCA_044356135.1 Elainellaceae cyanobacterium | reverse complement strand
ATGGGTTTGCAGGCAACGCCCCTGACGACTGAGCAGCTCTGGGGTTATCTCTGGAAGCAATTCAATCACTGCAAGGCTCCACCTATTCCTCAATGTCTGGTGCTGACAGAATCTGGTGGTCAACTGAGCCTAAAGGAAGACATTCGAGACAATCTCCATGCTGTCTCGGTATTGATTCGAGGAGAGCAGGGACTGCCCACTCACCCAAAAGCCGATCGCCAGTGGGTCAGGGTTAAAGGTAAATTCGTTGGGGCAGTTGCGCTGGAGTCGAAACCTGCGGGATTCATCTCCCCTGAACATCAGCTTTATTACCTGTGGCAGGCGTTTTCTCAATTCAACGATTGTGAATTCGTCTGTGAGCTGGCAGCAGCGGATCGGATGATGGCGCGAATTACACTGCAACGGCTGACCAAACAGAACTTCACGGCGACCTTTCGGGCAAACCTGTTGCGGAATGTCGATGTCGCGTCTCAGATGCGAATGAAGCAGGGGGTGGAGGCACAGGAGCGCATCTACGAAGGGGCGTTGCCCATCTGGGTCAGCGTGGTTGCGCTGGTTCACCGGGATGATCCTGCGAGTCTGGCGGAAGCCTGCCAGCAGTTAACGAATGCGTTTCACCAGGGGGATTTCATCAGGGAGACAGAGGTCGCCTGGTCGCTGTGGCTGCGATCGCTCCCTATCATCGAAGGCTGGCTGCTGGGCGACGACCGCAAGCAGATGTATCTGACCAATGAGGCACCGGGACTGATGCCCCTTGCCTGTCCCCGCTCAGTTGACAGCCGGGGCATCGAGTTGATCACTCGTGAGGGCAATATGCCGTTGCTGATCGACTTTGTGAGCAAGCATCGGGGCATTCTGATTTTTGGTGAAACACGCAGCGGGAAATCGGTTTTAGCCGCCGAGATTTTTGTGTGGGCGATCGCCAGCGGCATGAATGTCATCTCGCTCGACTACCCCAAGCCGGACGGCACCACCACCTACACCGATCTGGTGAAGTTTTTCGGTAACCAGGGGGCGTATTTCGATGTGGGTTCTGAGTCCAACAACCTGTTTCAGATTCCCGACCTGCGGCACCTGCCCGAAAAGCAGCAGAAGGAGCGCCTGGACGATTACAAGGAATTCCTGGTCAAAGCCCTCGACACGATGGTGATGGGGACGGAAACCGAGAACCAGTTGGGCAAACGAGTTCATACCGTTCTCTGGCAGGCACTTGCAGCATTTTTCAACGATTCCAGGATCGCTGCACGATATGACACTGCTTTTGAGCAGGGGTTTGGAAGTGCTGCCTGGAAACAAATGCCGACGCTGGTGGATTTTGTAGAAACGGTCGCCAATCTGGATCTGGGAATTGATTCGGTGATGGTGAAGGAGGCGATCGCCACCATCTTGCTGGAACTCCGGGGCTGGCTGGCGAGTCGGGTCGGTCGCGCCATTTCTCAGCCGTCTACCATCCGCACCGATGCCCGCCTCACCATTTTCGCTCTGCGGAATGTGGGAGATAACATCGAAGCCGCCGTCCTGGCACTCTCGGCACAGTCAATGGCATTCCGTCGAGCGCTGGAGGTGACCGACTCTCTGCTGGCGATTGACGAAAGTCCGATTCTGTTCAAATACAATGGCATCGCTCAAATTATTGGTCAGGTCTGCGCCAATGGTGCGAAGTCCGGCATTCGCCCACTGATTATTGGTCAAGACCCAGACACGATCGCCAACTCGGTTGCAGGCTCTCAAATTCTTCAGAACCTCAATACTCGCTTTGTAGGAGCCATTCAGCCCAATGCGCTGCCGTCCTACCAGCGATTATTTGGTTATGATCCCAGCCTGCTGCTACCCAATACTGACGAATCATTCCGCATCAATGCCTCAAAGCTTTGTTCCAACTGGCTGGTAGATGTTGATTCCCGGCTCACTCCCTGCTCCCACCATCCTTCACCAGAACTGCTGGCAGCCGTTGCCAATAACCAGAAGGAACAACGGGCACGACAGCGAGTGTTGGCGAAATACAGCAACAAATTTGCCGGATATGCAGCGTTCGCAAAGGCGTATGTCAGCGCGATTCATGCAGGGCGATCGATGGATGAGATTGCGCCCTTGAAGAACTCGCCAGTTTCTATGGAGGCTGATGTCAGCCTTCACTCACCAGGAGCACAGCCTCCTGTAGCACAAACGAATGGTCACAAACCAACGAAGGTAATAAACCGGAGATAGAGATGAATAGAATAAAGCCACAACAAACGAGAAAACTTACACTTCTATTGATAGCTACGGGAACATTGTTTCCTCTGCTGGGTGTGGGTGCTGCGACCGCTTCCTTTCTGCCTGGGGATCTGGGAGGCGACTGGCAACGGTGGGTTCTGGACAACTATCCCAAACCGCTGGAGCAAATTCTGGGACAGATTCAGAAATCCGATCCCATCATTCAAAACATCATGCGAGTGGCACTGGGCGATCGTTGGCGTGATTTACAAACTGCGGCAGGTTCAGACACCCCCGATCCCTACAAAATTCGCACCACAGAGGCGTCCAAAGGTGCAGGCGTTTTGAGTAACAGCCCGGTGGTCAGACAACGAGACCTGGCAAATCTTTATGACCAGGAAACCGCCCGGTCGATGGCTGCACCGGTGCTGGGGAAGGAAGGCAAAACCTGGCTGCAAGAATCGACGGAGCGAACTTCAGGACTGGTTGAGAGCAGCCAGCAAGGGGCACAGCAGGTTCAGCAACTTGCGGAACAAGCGCAGGAGTTGAGCGCTACCCAGGATGTCATGAAAAACAATGCCAGGATGAACTCGGCGATCGCCACCCTGATCACCCAGCAGACCCAGCTCAACGCAGACAACAATACAGCGCTGCTACAGATGCAGCAGATGCAGGGCATTCTGGCGCAACTTTCGGCAAATACGAGTGAAGGACTGGACGAAGCCAATCGACGGGATCGGGTTGAGCGCCAGGTTTCAATTTCAGGCTCAACTCAGGCTCCCATCTATATTCCTGGTCTATTGGGTACAGGTCATTCTTCTCAGGCTCAAAAGTAAGCATACGGATGAATTCATTACACCTGCCACTGCTGATTCCCGCCGAAGTTACCGGGGGATTGGGAATTATTCAGGAGAGCATTCAGAGATTGAATGCTGTTCAACAGGCGTGGGATCAGCGCTGGAATGATATTTTCCAATCCACGAATGGCTTGTACCTTTGAATTAATCAGTTCGCCTCCATCATCCTCGTCGGTGCATTTATTTTCTTTGCTGTGGGTTGGGTGAAGGATGCAATTGAGCGGGGTGTTTTTCCTGCTCTGTCTCACGTTCTCTGGGTGCTCACCATTGCGGTTCTGTTGTTCAACAATGGAGCCATGCTCGGTTCTTTGACTGTGGGCATTCGAGACATTATCAACGCTCAGACCCGCACGGTGCTGGAGGTGCAGATTGGTGAAGTGTCGATGATGGAAGCGCTGAATGATGTGATCGTCTCTCAACAGGCGAAGGCATTGATCCAGCAGGAATATGCTGAGTGTGACGCAAAAGAGGGACAGGCACAGATCGACTGCTTCATTCAGGCGGGAGAACGGGCGCGTCAGCGACTGGAGGAGGAATACCGCGCCAGAGGCTTCTGGACTGCGGGAGTTGAACGTCTGTGGTCACGCATCCAGCAGATAACCGACCGGATTGAACAGGAATATCGCAGCGGCAATCCCTCAGCCACCACCAATCCTCTGGCTGATGTGCTGGTGAACACGGTGATTCAAACGGGCAGTCAGGCACTGGCAGAACAGTTGCTCAAAAGCTGGCAGTGGGCATTTGCCAATTTGCTGGAACTGGCGATGTTGCTCACCGGGTTGATGGGACCGATCGCGGTGGCTGGCTCTGTCGTGCCGCTCCAGGGTCGTCCCCTGTGGGCATGGCTGGTCGGCTTCTTCAGCCTGGGAATGGCAAAGTTCTCCTACAACGTCATCGTCGGGCTGGCGGCAACAGTAGTTGTGGCTGCGGATGCCCAGACGCAGGGAGATTTTGGGTTTCTGCTGTTGATTGGGGTTCTGGCTCCGGTGCTGGCGCTGGCGATCGCCGGAGGAGCAGGTATGGCTGTGTTTCGGGGCGTTTCCGGTGGCGTTACCCGCATTGTTGCTGTTGGTTCTTCTATCCTTCCCATTCCGAAATAGCAATGCAAATTTCAGATCTGACTCGTAAAAGCAAACTGCCCAAACTGCATTCCAGCGATATTCTCCCACTCGCATTCGCTGGTTTGTCTGTTGGCGTGCTGATTCTATCGGTTGCGGTGTTCTGGCTGGCAATTTCTTTTTCCAGGTTAGCCAGCCAGAAGCCTCCCACTCTGGTGCAACAGGTGGATGGACGGGCGTTTGCCGTGCGTCCTTCGGACTACCAGTATCGGGAACCAGAGGTGATTCGACGACTGGTGTCGGATTGGGCGGTGATGACCTTCACCTGGGGGAAATTGCCCACCGAGCAAAAGCAATCCACCGATCCGGGAGTCAAAATTGCTGGAAATAAACGCATCCCTTCAGCCGCCTGGGAAGCTTCCTTTGTCCTGGCTCCAGATTTTCGAGATGCATTTCTGAAGCAGTTGGCAACCGATGTTGTCCCTGAAGGTGTGTTTGATGGGAAAGTCTCGGCGGTGCTGGTGCCTCAGAACATCTCACCGCCACAGGTGGCAGGCGAGGGACGCTGGCAGGTTGACCTGATCGCCACTCGAATTCTGTTTGATGAAACTAATCCGGCTGGCTACACCGTCCCGTTCAATCGCCGGATTTTTCTGAGAGCCGTAGAGCCGCCTCAAAGCCCTCTGACTCAGAATGCCTCTGAGTACCAGCGTGTGGCGTACCGAATGCTGGAAGGGGGCGTGCAGATTGAGGAGATTCGACCGATTAATCCTGAGGAGTTGAGCCAATGAATGATACCCCTCTGCCCGTTGAAACCGACCTGGAAGCCCTGCGCCAACTGACTGGCGCACCGGAACTGGATGAGCCGGTGTTGAGCGAACAGGCATTTGCTGGTCAGGAGATTCGCTCTTCCCGTCCCACCTGGAAGATGCCCGTTCCGAAGCTCATGCTGATTGGAGGGGCGATGGTTCCCGTCTTTGGAATTGCAGCGTATTTTCTGCTGAACAGCCAGCAAACGCATCGGGCAAATACGACTCCCGATGCCACCAGAACGGATACCCCGGCGACTGCCTCCGATACGACAGTGGAGGAATTGAAACGCGCCAGGGAAGAGATCGCCGCTCTCAAGTCCAGAATGGCGTTGAATGACCAGTCCTACATCCAGACTCAGCAGCGATCGCCCTCCAGTCCCAGAAATCAGCCTCCGGCTCCGGTCAGAACGACTCCTCAAAGTTCGGTGGTTACCCGTCCCGCCACTGTTGCTATCCATTCACCTCCTCCTGTGGTCAGCTATCGTCCAGCAGTTCCTCAAATTCGGACGATTCCCACTCCTGTCCGAATTGCAGGCGGCGATCGCCCCTCGCAACCGCAAGCCGATCCAGTTGAGCAATGGCAACAGTTGGCGAGATTGGGAGGTTATGGGGCGATCGCTCAGACAATCAATCAGATTGCTCAGGTGGGTCAACCATGATGCGATCGAGTGCAACGAGAACTTTTTCAGAACCATTGGGAGCAGGCTGGGGTTTGCTCCATTCGTAGACTTTGGCATAGCCGCGCAGGTGCTGGTCGCGGATATAGGCTGTGACGTTTGCGGCTGTCCCGATGACGATGATGGTTAGGAAACGAGGATCGGGATTGATTTGGATGGGACCGGAATGGTATGTCATGGCAGTTTTTTCACTCCACTCAGGAGATGGGTAGAAGAAACACCCAAAACCAAAGCCACCCTGCTGCTTTTTTGCCATAGCAAAGTCAGGGTGGCTAGTGGAGTGATAAACTGCCCTCTAGCCCTCCGAACTGTTCGTGCAGTTTTGAGGGTTAGTCGCCTGGGGCTGTTGACGCAGCTTCCAGGTGACGCTTTGATTGCGGATATTTTTTGGTACTGGGGAATCAGATTACTGGAGAACCCGTTTTTTGACAAGCGTGTTTTGATACAGGTTTACACGATTGGGACGTTGAAGGCGGCGATCGCACTTCTAATCCCGGTGGCTTGAGCTTCAAGGTCAAAGTGTTGAGTTCTGAGGTCGAAATTCTGTGTCTCTGAGTTCAGATTTCAGGTTCCAGGAGCAAAAATTTGAGTTCTGAAGTTCGGGGTTCAGGTTGTGAAGCTGTTGCTTGTTTCTCCAAAGGAGTAATTTCGGGTTCTTCAGGTGGAATGCCGCGTAAAACTCCATCAATTTCCCTATGACATGGCGCTGGGCTTAAGAATTTTCGCGCTCTGCCTGCAATTTATGGCATACCATCCTATGATGGAGGATCGTTGTTCTAAAGCCGTATGCTTTCCTGCCCTGGGAGACTGAGACTGTGAGTACGCATCTAGAAAAGCTTCAAAACTTGCTGAGAGAACTGTTTCAGCTTGATCAGGCTGATCTGGATTTTGGCATCTATCGGATTATGAACCACAACCGGGATGAGATTGTTCGTTTTCTGGAAAACGATCTATTACCCCAGGTACAGCAGGGCTTTGAGGAGTATGAGGTTGCCAATAAGGAACTGTTACAGAACGAGTTGAAAGAAGCCATCGACCGGGCGAGAGAACTGGGCTACGACCAGCAAGAGGCAGAAAATACCCCCAAAGCCAAAGAAATTCGGCAAAAGCTTCAGGCTCAAGCCGACTTGGAGGTGCTGGAGCAGGAGGTATATGCCCATCTTTATAGCTTTTTTCGTCGCTATTATCAGGAAGGCGATTTTCTTTCACTGCGGCGCTACAAAGAAGGAGTGTATGCCATTCCTTATGAGGGCGAAGAGGTAAAGCTGCACTGGGCGAACGCCGATCAGTATTACATCAAAACTTCTGAGCATTTTCGCAACTATGCGTTCAAGCTGCCCTC
>JBIKWV010000213.1:0-6954 GCA_044356135.1 Elainellaceae cyanobacterium | reverse complement strand
GTTTGAGGGGGGGTGTGCCGCCCGCCCCCCCCAACACCACCAATCATCGGTTTATTTCCACCATGCAGTACTAGCGAGTAAAAGATAAAACACTGGTATTTTAACCCTACCTGGAGAATCATGCTGCCGCGCTACAGAATTCATCTACCTCGATCGTGCAGGGCGTGAATCGCTGCGACACAGGCATCGGTTGTTTCTTCCAGCACCTGCCGTTCCGTAGATTCAGGGGGAGGAATCAACTGACCTATGCGAACTGTAACAGGCACAAATCGAGGCAGACGACTGCCTTTTGGCATAATCCGGTGTGTGCCCCAGAGGCTGACAGGTAGCAGGGGAACCTGCTTCTTGGCGGCGATCATGGCTGCCCCCAATTTGGCTTCAGGAATTCTCCCATCAGGTGTGCGCGTACCCGACAAAAAAATACCAACAGCCCAGCCCTGATCAATCTGGTGCATAGCAGCACGCAGGGCGCTACGATCCGCCGACCCACGCTTCACGGGGTAGGCACCATAGAGGGCGATCGCTCGCCCGAAAATCGGAACCTTGAATAGTTCTTCTTTTGACATGTAGGAGACCGGACGGCGGACGCTACAGGATAACAGTGGTGGGTCAAAATCACTGGCATGATTGGCCACAATCACTACGGGGCCGTGCCTGGGAACGTTCTCCATGCCGTAGACCTGCCCCCGGAAGTAAAACCGTAGCATCGGAGCCACCACCGACCACTTAAACAAATGGTACAGAAACAGGCTGACGAGCGGTTCACGGTCTCTCATCGCCAGGTCATTTCCGGGTGTCGTCGATCGATTTACCAAGACTTACCCCATGTCGGCCAGACTGCCAATATTTTCTAACGTTATCTCGGGGCAGGTGCGTTTAATGATGCCCGCCAATACTTTTCCTGGGCCAACTTCAATCACCTGCTCAATCCCTTCTGCCGTCAGTTGCAGGGAGATTTCGCGCCAGCGGACAGAACCGGTCATCTGACGGGAGAGACGGTCTTTCAGGACTGAGGCTTCGGTTGCAGGCGTTGGGTCAACATTGGACAGAACGAGGATGCTCGTATCGTGAAATTCCACACCATCCAGCAGGGGTTGATACTCCGCAGAGGCACCTGCCATCAGAGGAGAATGAAACGCACCGCTGACGTTGAGCTTTACTGCTCGCTTCGTTTTAACATTGGCGATAATGCTATCTACCGCCTCAGGTGTTCCTGAAATCACAACCTGACCGTCATTATTGTCATTTGCGAGAACAACACCGGGAGTCTGAGCGATCGCCCCCTCCAGTTGCCCCCGGTCAAACCCTAGCAATGCCGCCATGACGCCCTCAGACGCGGCATCCATTAGCTCAGAACGGCGCTTCACCAACCGCAGCCCTGATTCGAAGTCAAACGCACCCGCTGCATAGAGGGCGGGATACTCACCCAGACTGTGGCCTGCTACCAGCGCAGGCTGATGCCCTCGCTGTTTCAGTAAGTCCGCCAGAATGCTCTCGATGACAAACAGGCAGGGCTGGGTATAGAGCGTCTTCGACAGCTTATCTTCCTTACTTTGGCAAATTTCCGGCACTGACCAGCCTAGAATCTCCTGCGCCTGTGCAAATTTTCTCTTGGCCTCCGGCAGATCATACAAATCGGCACCCATACCGATCGCCTGTGACCCTTGACCGGGAAACACCCATGCAGTCTTCGTCATCTTAATGCTTACCGTTCAATCCTTAGCGTTGAATGCTTACTATAAACTGCCAGCATTGGATTGCTGGTGTCCCCACTTGAAAATGACGGCTCCCCAGGACAATCCCGCCCCAAAGCCTGCCGAGGCGATCGTGTCTCCCGGTTTAATTTTGCCGCTGCGAATCGCCTCATCCAGCGCCAGCGGAATCGAGGCAGCGGAAGTGTTTCCGTACTCCGCCATGTTGCTAATTACCTTTTCAGGGGGAATCTTCAAGCGATCGGCCACCGCATCCAAAATCCGCTGGTTGGCTTGGTGCATCACCAGCCAGTCCACCTGATCGACGCTCAGGTTAGCACGGAACAATGCCTTCTCAATAACCTCGGGGACACGCTTGACGGCAAAGCGGTACACTTCCTGGCCATTCATGGTGATGGGGCGGAAGCTGCCCTGACCAATGGTGATGTCTTCTGGAAGTTCCAGAGGCTCAGGCTGGTACGCCAGATTTAGATAGTGGTTCTGGGTGCCATCACTACGCAGTTCAAAACCCAGGAGGCGATCGCCCCCTTGTTCTTCACTGTTGGCCTGCAATACGACTGCCCCAGCACCATCCCCAAACAAAATGCAGGTACGGCGATCGTCCCAATCCGTCCAGCGGGACAGCACATCAGCACCAATTAACACAATCGTGCGGTAGGCTCCGGTACGAATAAATTGGGCAGCAGTGACCATGCCGAATACAAATCCAGAGCAGGCTGCCGTCAGGTCGAAGGCCGCAGCGCGAGTGGCTCCCAGATCAGCCTGAACCTGGCTAGCTGTGCCAAACAGATCATCAGCAGTAGAGGTGGCCAGCAGGATCAGATCAACGCTGATGGCGGGTACACCTGCCATATCAAGAGCGTTCTGGGCAGCCTGTGTCGCAAGTGCCCGTAGCGTCTCATCTGGCTTCGCCAGTCGCCGCCGCCGAATGCCCGTTCGGGCAGCAATCCACTCGTCTGAGGTTTCGACCCGCTGGCTGAGTCCCTCATTACTCAGCGAGGCAGTTGGCGTGGCTGAACCGCAGCCCGTCACAGCCACCCCTGCTCCGATTGATTGCAACATTATTCGATACTCTCTGATTGCTCGGTGCTACGCGATCGGGCAGACGACCCCTCAGTGGCCACTGCCTCGATCTGCTCATACTGGGAACGAATGCGATCGAGAACCTGATGGTCAACCGCCTCTTTCGCCATGCGAATGGCGTTGAAGATAGAGGGAGCCTGGGAACTACCGTGGCTAATGATACAAATTCCCGCCACACCCAGTAGCAAGCCACCACCATGCTCTGCATGGTCTACCCTCTGCTTAATCCGACGCAGATTCGGCTTCAGCAGGGCGACACCAAGCTTGCCACGGATGCCCTGAGGGAGTTCTTCCCGCAAGATCTGGAGCATGACTTCCCCGATCGCCTCAGCGAACTTCAGCAGAACATTGCCCACGAAACCGTCGCAGACCACCACGTCAAAGTCGCCCGACAGCACATCCCGACCCTCTGCATTGCCAACAAAATTCAGACTGGAATTGTCCTGGAGCATTTGATGGGTACGAATCGCTACATCGTTCCCCTTTGAGGGTTCCTCACCAATGTTCAACAAACCAACCTTGGGTGCTTCGGTACCCAGCACATAGCGGGAATAAACCGACCCCATGACCGCAAACTGTTCCAGAAACTTGGGGCGACAGTCTACGTTGGCACCCACGTCCAGCACCAGCACTGGCCTGGACATCATCGTGGGGAGTACCGCACCGATCGCAGGACGGTCAATGCCCGGTAGCCGTCCTAGACGCAGCAGTGCTGCTGCCATCGCTGCGCCCGAATGCCCCGCAGAAACCACTGCATCGGCCTGCTTGCGCTTCACTAAATCCATTGACACATTGATCGATGCCTTTGGCTTCCGCTTGATGCCACTCAGCGGCTCCTCATGCATCTCAATAACTCCCTCCGCAGGAATGACCTGCATGGAGATAGAGGGATTGTGTCGCTTCAGGGAGGCGTTGATTTGCTCGGGGTCACCCACCAGCAGCACGTCAACGTCCAATTCTTCCTGTGCTCGTATTGCCCCGGCGACAATCTCATCCGGGGCGAAATCTCCGCCCATCGCATCAACTGCGATCCGTGCCCGAGTAGAACCCATCGATCACTGTTGTAGAAACCTCAAAAATTCTATCAGATGGACTCTACACAAAACGCCAACTTTAACCCTTACTCTTCACCGGGAGGCACAATTCGTTGGAAAAGGTAACCCGTTCCCCGTGCAGTGAGGATCAGTTCAGGGTTGCTCGGATCGTCTTCCAGCTTGGCCCTCAGTCGAGAAATGTGAACATCGACCACCCGGGTATCAACGTGGCGCTCTGGAGTATAACCCCAGACTTCCTGCAGGATTTCAGAGCGAGAGAAAGGCTCCCCCGATCGCCCCACCAGCAGTTCCAGCAGACTAAACTCCATGCCCGTTAGCCGAATCCGCTCGTCGCCCTTGTAAACCTGGCGTTTATTAGTATCAATGCGAATGCTGTTGATCTGAATCACGCCAGAACTGGGAATACCCGAACTGCCCGTTTTCTCTACGCGGCGCAGAACAGAACGAATGCGTGCTTCCAGTTCTTTGGGTGAAAAGGGTTTCACCACGTAGTCGTCTGCCCCCAGTTCCAGACCCGTAATCCGATCGGCCACATCACCCAGGGCCGTCAGCATGATGATGGGCACGTCTGATTCTTTGCGGAGTTCCTGACAAACGCCGTAGCCATCCAGCTTGGGCATCATCACGTCCAGGACAACCAGATCGGGGTCAGAGTGGCGAAAGGTTTCGAGTGCTTCTTCTCCATCGGCAGCAGTCACAACGTCGTAGCCAATCATGGAAAGCCGGGTTTCCAAAATGCGGCGAATGCTGGCTTCGTCGTCTACTACCAGGATCTTTTCTTTGTGGTTTTCCAATTTACTTAACACTCCCTTGTAATTCTGCTTTCTGATAGTTTCCGATAGTTAATTTATTCACCCCCTAATTAGGATAGTAACCTACTTTACCTAACTGACAAAATAGTGTAACCCCGAAGGGCACTACATTTCAGAGTTTTTTAAGATTTTTAAGCATTTACGAAACGCTAAAAACTTCTCAATTGACGTATAAAGAAAGGTTACTCATCCGTGAGGGTCTCACCCTCGGCGGAGAATTATCGTCACCTGTGAAAAATAAGTAACTGGACTTTTGACTAAATCGCGCCGATTTTTTTCTGAAACGCTGGCAGAGCCAGCGTTTCAGAAAAAATCGGCACTAAAATAATATGCCGCGAAACGCTCTCGCAGAGAGCGTTTCGCGGCATTGCAGAAAAGATAGTCAAAACTCCAGTAAGTTAAGTGGGCGTGATTAAACTTGAAACCCCAAAAGCTGTTCCGCCTGCGCACAGCTTTTGGGGTTTCAAGTTTAATCACTCCTACCTACCTGGACAGGATAAACAGTCTCATGAGAGAAACCCGCGACTTTGGCCTGCCTCCCGTGGGGTGGGCATCTTGCCCGCCCAGTTGCGGCGGGCAAGATGCCCACCCCACAAGAATCCCTGGTTCTCAAGTTGCACATTGCGTTACGCAAAGCTTCCCAATCTGTCTACAAAATCTCGGTTCGCCAAAAATTTCTGGCGTTGCTTAATTCAGGGATGATTTTTTGTAGAGAGCCACGCTAAGCGTGGCTCTCTACAAAAAATCATCCTCCCAATCAGCAATACCAAATTTCCCCTCCAGAATGTGGCTATTTTGTGGGAGAATGTAGTACAAATTTACTGCGCTGTTTTCTGGGGCACCCATGCCGAAAGTTAAGACCAAGTATGTTTGCAACGAGTGTGGCGCTGAGTCGGCGCAATACTTCGGCAAGTGTTCCTTCTGTGGAAGCTGGAATTCACTGGTTGAACAGGTCAGCACTCCCGCGACAACCACCCCTCTGAAAACCGCAGTCGGCACCGTCGCCCGCGCTTCCCGTCGCACTGACTCACCTCAAGCCCTTGCTTCTCTGACGCTGCCCCAAATCTCCGATCATCCTCAAACCCGCCTTCCCTCCGGATTTGCGGAACTGGATCGGGTGCTGGGTGGCGGCATCGTTCCGGGTTCACTGGTGCTGATCGGGGGCGATCCGGGTATCGGCAAATCCACCCTGTTGCTGCAAACGGCTAATCGAATGTCCACGAACTACCGCGTTCTCTATGTCAGCGCCGAGGAGTCAGGACAGCAAATTAAGCTGCGAGCGCAGCGGCTGGGCGTTGACCGAAAGCAGGACAAGGGAAAAGAGGATAGAGCGCAACAGGATAGAGAGCAACAGGACAGGGAGAAAAAAGAACATTCCCTCTATCTCCTGCCCGAAATCGACCTGGAGACGATCATCGCTGAACTGGAGTCGCTGCGGCCTCAGGTAGCCGTCATCGACAGTATTCAGGCCCTCTACTTCGCAGCGCTGAACTCGGCTCCGGGGTCAGTCTCACAGGTGCGGGAATGTACCTCGGCCCTGATGCAGGTGGCGAAGCGAGAACACATCACCCTGTTTATCGTGGGGCATGTGACGAAGGAGGGGGCGATCGCTGGCCCCAAAGTCCTGGAACACCTGGTAGACACGGTGCTGTACTTTGAGGGCGATCGCTTTGCCTCCCACCGATTGCTGCGGTCGGTGAAGAACCGCTTTGGGGCCACCAACGAATTGGGCGTGTTTGAGATGGTTGATACGGGACTGGAGGAGGTCCTCAACCCCTCTGCCCTGTTCCTCAGCAATCGTGATGAAGAAACTCCTGGCACTGCGACAATTGTTGCCTGTGAGGGCACCCGCCCCCTGGTGGTAGAACTTCAGGCGCTGGCCAGTCCCACCAGCTATCCTTCGCCCCGCCGCACCGCCACAGGCATCGAGTACAATCGTCTGCTGCAAATTCTGGCGGTGCTGGAGAAGCGGGTTGGCATTCCTCTCTCCAAACTGGACGCCTACGTTGCCTCCTCCGGCGGTCTCAACGTGGCCGAACCCGCTGCCGACCTGGGGGTAGCGATCGCCGTTGCCGCCAGTTTCCGCGATCGTATTGTCGATCCGGGAACCGTGCTGATCGGTGAGGTCGGTCTGGGAGGGCAGGTACGCCCCGTTTCTCAGATGGAGATGCGTCTCAAAGAGGCTGCAAAGTTGGGCTTCAAACGAGCGATCGTGCCCACCAGTCAGGCCGACTATCCGGGGTTGAACCTGGAGGTGATTCCGGTGGCGCGGGTAGTGGATGCGATCGCCGT
>JBIKWV010000212.1:0-6975 GCA_044356135.1 Elainellaceae cyanobacterium | reverse complement strand
CCCGTGGCAAAGATCACCTGCAACGGCAAAATTTTTCATCGCATCCAGTCCATTGTGTTCGATAAGGACGGCACGCTGGCCAATTCAGAGGTCTTTTTGTGGAAGCTGGGACAGCAGCGATCGCACCTGCTCAATATCCAAATCCCCGGCATCCAGTCCCCCCTGTTGCGCTCCTTTGGCCTGACGGAAGACGGGATCAACCCGGCAGGAATGATGGCGGTCGGAGCCAGACGGGATAACGCGATCGCCGCTGCCACCTACGTCGCAGAGACAGGACGGGACTGGGTTGAGGCACTCGATATTGTGCAGACGGCGTTTCAGCAGGCCGATCAGTTGATGCAGCCAAAGGCCAGATACACGCCGCTGTTTGAGGGGGGGCGATCGCTGCTTCAGCAACTCCACGCAGCCGGGGTCAAACTTGGCGTTCTCTCGTCGGATGTGACTGAAAACGTGGTGGATTTCATCCAGACCTATCAGCTAGAGGAATACGTCCAGGTCGGTCTGGGAGTGAATGGGAAACCGCCTAAACCCGACCCCACGCTGCTCTACGAGATTTGTCATGGGTTAGGGGTAACTCCATCGGAAACCCTGGTCATTGGGGACGCAACCTCTGATTTTCGCATGGCCTACCTGGGTGGGGCCGCAGGTAGTATCGGGGTGACCTGGGGGTGGCGACGAAAACCGATGCTGGCGGAGGCGGAAGCGATCGCCCATCGTTGGGATGAGATCCAGATTGAGCCTGATGTTTGGTAATGTGCTAGACGTGGGTTGGTTGTGGGAGGGGGCGCTCAGCCCCCCCTCCCACAACCAACCATACGTTTGAAGCATGACCTGATTGTTCAGGCGACTGGGGGGAGAGCACTGTGCAGAACAAATTATTGCAGGCGGAGCGCATCGAATCGTTCAAGGCAGGGGTCATTGGGGCGATCGCCACCACCCTCACTTTCCTGCTCACCCTTGTGCTACACGCTGTTCTGGCATTGCGCCTGCAATTCCCCATGCCGCCATTACCCATGACCGTCTTCTCCGCCCCCGGTCTGGTGAGCGCTGTGGGAGTAGCAATCACCGGATTCCTGTTTGGCATCACCTATCGCTATATCATTCGCCAGGACGATAATCCGCAGCTCAAGTCGGGCGCAGTGCTGGCGTTTGGGCTGGTTCGGGGACTGGCACAAATGGATCTGGGACTGGCGCTCAAAGCAACTCCCTGGGCAGTGTTGCTGCTGACTGCTGAGAGTATGCTACTGATGGCGATCGCCCGTTTTGCACTGGATGGAGCGATCGAGCGGGGTTGGGTGAAGCGCTTTGACTCGCTCCCGTAAGCTGGAGCAACTCAAAACCCCAGGGTTAACGGCTGTTGTTGGGTAGCAGGGGGCGCATCACCAGAAAGCCAGCCCCAAACGCTGTAATGATAATCACAAACATGGTTACCCACAGCCAGAACCCCCCCATCTCACGCGCAGCAGATGCCTCGGCAGTGGGTTGGGGCTGGGCTTCGGCTTGTTCGGTGAACAGAGGTTGAGGAGATTCGGGGGGGTGGGGGACGAATGGGGCGACCTCAGGAGGAGTGGGACGCATCGCCTGGGGGCTGGGAGGTGCGGGGAGAGGCCGTGCGGCGGGAGCCTGAGTCGGTGTGGCCCAGGTGGGCTGGGGTAGTCCTGCGACCTGTTGCAAGCTGCCGCAAACCTGCACCAGACGTTCGATCTCCTGCCGGAACCGCTGGTTCTGCTGGAGCAACTGTTGATTCTGAGCATTCAGGGAATCCAGCATGGCTCTGCTTGCCTGCAACTCTGCCGCCAGCTCCTTATAAACCGAAATCGGTACCGTGCGAATGGCATTGGGTGACGGAGCTACCGGGCCAGTTGCGGTTACGGGGCGGGGAGCAGGTTCAGGACTGGAATTGGCTTTCATGGGCAGCGAAGAAAATGATATTTTGCTTGCCTATAATATAGGTCTAAAACTATCAATAGTACGCACAATCAACCATAATTTGCAAAGAAGAACTCCATTTTTCCACAAGCACAATGACCCCGTTCTCAAATCCATCAGGCACGGTCTTACCGACTGGCGACCAGCCGTTAGAAACTCCGGTAGAGGTAAAGTACGGCGAACGGAATATGGCCCAAGGGCATTTAATTACCTTCCCAAATCCTCGTATTGGTCGGCGCTACAGCATCCAGATCAGCCTGCCGGAATTTACCTGCAAATGTCCCTTCTCTGGTTATCCAGATTTTGCAACCATCCATGTCAACTACGTCCCTGATCAGACTGTAGTTGAGCTGAAGGCGCTGAAACTGTATATCAACAGCTATCGCGATCGCTATATTTCCCACGAAGAATCCGTTAATCAGATCCTCGATGACCTGATGGCTGCCTGTGATCCTCTGGAGATCACCGTGAAAGGAGACTTCACTCCGCGTGGCAATGTCCACACTGTCATAGAAGTGACACACCAAAAGTAGAAGCGATTGAGCAGAATAGTATCAGTGTTGGTGGCAACACGATTCGAAATGGTTTGAAACGTCTCAAGGGGTTCTATGATGATGCGCTGGAAACGGTGGTTGGCCTTGTTTGTTGTGGGAATTGCCATTTCCCTGGGGGGGTGTGACCCTTCAAACTTCCGCACCGAGGCTGCGCAGATTCCTCGACTGGTAGATAGTGAACTGAGTGACCCCAAAACCTTCAACTCGGTTACCAGCCGGGAGGCAAATACGGCTCTGAACCTGATGTATGAGGGCATGGTCAGTCAGAACGGCCTGACCGGTGAGCTGGAGCCGGGAATCGCCGAGTCCTGGGAGGTGTCTCCCGATAGTCTGCGCATCATCTTTAAGCTGCGTGAGGGACTGAAATGGTCGGATGGCCAACCCCTGACTGTTGATGACGTGGTGTTCAGCTTTAACCAGATCTATTTCAATAAAGACATCCCCAGTGGCGAAAGCGATATTATTCGCATTGGAGAGCAGGGGGTGTTCCCACAGGTGGTGAAGCTGGATGATCGCCGGGTCGAGTTCATCTCGCCAGAACCCTTTGCACCGCTGCTGCGCTATGGCGGGGGCTTCGCGATTCTGCCCAAACACGCGCTGGAAAAAGCGGTGACCGAAAAAGATGCCAAAGGTCAACTCCTGTTCAACAGCATGTGGGGAACTGATACGCCTCCCAGCCAGATTGTCAGTAATGGCCCCTACCGTTTGTTGAGCTATCAGCCCTCGGAGCGCGTCATCCTGGAGCGCAACCCCCACTACTGGCGCAAAGATGCGGCAGGGAACCAGCAGCCCTTCATTGATCGCTTTGTGCTTGAAATTATCGAATCTACCGACAACGAACTGATCCAGTTCCGCTCCGGTGGTCTGGACGTGACAGGTATCAGCCCTGACTACTTCTCCCTGATCAAGTCAGAAGAAGAACGTGGCAAGTTTACCGTCTACAATGGCGGTTCTACCCTCAGTACTACCTTTCTCACCTTCAATCAGAACATGGGCAGCCGCAACGGCAAGCCCCTGGTCGATCCGATCAAGTCCCGCTGGTTCAACAATCAGAAATTTCGGCAGGCGGTAGCCTATGCGATCGACCGCGACACCATGATCAACAATATTTATCAGGGGTTGGGGGCACCGCAAAACTCCCCCATTCCTGAGAAAAGCCCTTTCTATTTTTCCCCAGAGCAGGGGCTTCCGGTCTATAACTACAATCCCGAAAAGGCAAAACAGCTACTTCAGGAGGCCGGGTTTAAGTACACGCCCCAGGGACAGTTGCAGGATGCAGATGGGAATCCTGTCCGGTTTGCGCTGATCACCAATTCTGGGAACAAAATTCGCGAGTCGATGGGGGTTCAAATCCAGAAAGACCTGGCGAAGATCGGGATCACAGTGGATTTTCAGCCGATCTCCTTCAATGCACTGATTTCTAAGCTCTCCAATTCCCTGGATTGGGAGGCTCACATCCTCGGTTTTGGCGGCGGTGGTGTGGAACCCCAGAGCGGTTTCAACATCTGGTCCCCCGATGGTACCCTGCACACCTTCAATCAGAAAGCACTCCCTGGTCAGGATCCCATTGAAGGCCGCGTCGTTGCCGACTGGGAGCAGGAAATTGGACGACTCTATATCAAAGGCAGCCAGGAGCTGAACGAAGCCAAGCGCAAAGAGATCTACGCCCAGACTCAACTGATCGCCCAGGAGCAACTTCCCTTCATCCACCTGGTCAACCAGCTCGCCCTATTGGCTGTGCGCGATCGCGTCCAGGGCGTCAAGTTCTCGTCGCTGGGTGGATGGTCGTGGAATATCCACGAGCTGAAGCTCACTGAGGAGTAGGTGCAACTGGACTTTTGACTCCATTGCGCCGATTGTTCCTGAAAAGCTGACGGAGTCAGTTTTCAGGAACAATCGGCGTTAAAGCTAAAATTACCGTGAAACGCTCTCTACGAGAGCGTTTCACGATATGTCAGGGAAAATAGTCAAAACTCCAGAGGTTAAGTAATACTAAGAATATTGTCTGCAAACATAACGACCGATGGTTCTGGCTCAGCCGACTGTTCAACCCCATCCCTCATCCGAAACACAGCACTATGACTATGATGTGGCGATCGCCGGAGCTGGCATTGTTGGTCTTACCCTGGCGCTGGCCCTGAAATCCAGCGGCCTCCGAGTTGCCCTGATCGAGGCCAGACCGAAAACCGCAGGACTGTCCTTCCGACGGGCCTATCATTTGACCTTAATGACGGGACGAATGTTTCAAGGCTTGGGAGTTTGGGAGCAAATTTTGCCAAAAATCACAACCTTTCAGCAAATTCGTCTGGCGGAGGAGCACCATCCGGCAGTTGTCAATTTGCAACCTGCCGATCTGGGCACTCCCGAACTGGGCTATGTGGGAGAGCACGGTGTTCTGGTGCAGGTGCTGCTGGAGGCTCTGGAGTCGGCAGAAAACGTCGAGTGGCTCTGTCCCGCAGAATTGGTGGCGGCTGATTACCAAACTGATGGGGCGATGCTAACACTGGCAATCGGTGCTGCGGACACTACCGTTCTCCCTGCTAAAAATCAACGCACGATTCAAACTCGGCTGCTGGTGGCCGCAGACGGTTCTCGTTCTCCCATCCGGCAACAGGCAGGGATTCAGACCCGAGGCTGGCAATACTGGCAGTCTTGCATTACAGCAGTGATTCGCCCTGAAAAATCCCACGGTGATGTTGCCCGTGAGCATTTTTGGGCCAGCGGTCCATTTGCCACACTCCCCTTACCCGGCAACCGCGCTCAGATTGTGCTGACGGCCCCCCACGATGAAGCCCAACACTGGCTGGAAGTCCCCCCGGCAGAATTTTTGGTAGAGCTGGAGCGGCGCTATGGTGGTCAGTTGGGGCGGATTGAGCTGGAGGGCGATCGCCTGCTATTTCCGGTCAAGCTGATGCAGAGCGATCGCTACGTCCAGTCTGGACTGGCGCTGGTGGGAGATGCGGCACACTGCTGCCACCCGGTGGGCGGGCAGGGGCTGAACCTGGGAATTCGAGACGCAGTGGCGCTGGCGCAGGTACTCCAGACGGCTCATCAGCAAGGCGAGGCAATCGGCAGTTTGTTCGTATTGCGACGCTATGAGCGCTGGCGAAAATTTGAGAACCTGATGATTTTAGGATTTACCGATCTCCTCGATCGCTGTTTCTCGAATCGCTGGTTCCCTCTGGTGCAAATCCGGCGATTGGGGTTGCGGGTGATGCAGGGAGTCCCTCCGATGCGCTCCCTCGCCCTGCGCCTGATGACGGGACTGAGTGGGCGAGTCCCCCACCTGGCAAAACAACCCAACCATTAAGCAGACCGATGACCCGATTGTTCTAAAATCAGGTCATCTAATTTCACATAACTTTATTTGAAAGCCTTGCGTATCCTATACTACGCAAGGATGCTACTCAAGGATTCTTTACGAAGGAGAGAACGCCCGATGTCGGAGGCAGTCAGGCCCCTGACAGTACCGAAAGAGCTTCTTGGTCCGCCGGAAAGCTTTTGGAGTCCCAACTTGTTGATGTTTCTGGTCGCCGCGACCATCGCCATCACGTCAACGCTCGGATACTGGTGCTGGAATTTTCCCGATTGGTGCAGTTTTAGCATGAACGTGCTGGCACTGCACATGGTCGGAACCGTTATTCACGATGCGTCCCATCACGCGGCTCATCGCAGTCGGATTGTCAATGCTGCCCTGGGACATGGCAGCGCCCTCATGCTGGGCTTTTCTTTTCCGGTATTTACCCGCGTTCACATGCAGCACCATGCAAACGTGAACGATCCAGAGAACGATCCCGACCATTTTGTTTCGACGGGTGGACCTCTGTGGTTAATTGCACCGCGATTCTTCTATCACGAAATCTACTTCTTTAAGCGCAAGTTGTGGCGCAAGTTTGAGATGCTGGAGTGGTTTCTGGGGCGACTGGCAGTGGCGCTGGTGATCGTCCTTGCAGTTCGATATGACTTTATTGGCTACGTGTTCAATTTCTGGTTTTCTCCAGCTCTGGTGGTCGGATTGGCGTTGGGATTGTTCTTCGATTACCTGCCGCACCGCCCATTTCAGGAGCGCGATCGCTGGAAAAATGCTCGCGTCTACCCCAGCCCTCTTCTGAACGTGATGATTATGGGTCAGAATTATCACCTGATCCATCACCTGTGGCCATCGATTCCCTGGTATCACTACCAGACTGCTTACCGCGTCACGCAGCCGCTGCTGGACGAGAAAGGATGCCATCAGTCTCTCGGGATCTGGGGTAAGGATTTTTGGAGCTTCATCTATGATGTGTTTCTGGGGATCCGCTTCCATAATCACAAACCTCATCCCGAACTGGCTCCGATTGAGACGGAGGATGCGCCCGAATTAGAAACGGTGATCGGAAGTACTCCCAAATATTGCACTTCCCGTGCGGGTGAGGTACGGGGTGCAGGGGTTCCACCCCGGCGTGGGGGCACCGCCCCCACACCCCCCGTATCTCATGCGGATGAAAACCGC
>JBIKWV010000211.1:0-6986 GCA_044356135.1 Elainellaceae cyanobacterium | reverse complement strand
ATCTTTTTCAGCATCTATAGACGGTGGCTATTCTAATCATCAAAACTTCCTGTGATTAAGGCGATGCCAGAGGGGTCGATCGCCCAAAACCGCGACCAAAAGGCAGTAACATGATTAGTGGTTTACCCTACGATTGGAACGGCGAGGGTCTAGTGTTTGTTCTAAGCGGCTACGAATATTTCCTGGGATTTCTCCTCATCTGCGGCCTGGTGCCTATTCTGGCGCTAGGTGCAAGTTGGTTTGTCCGTCCCAAACGCAAAGGGGCAGAAAGGCGTACCACCTACGAGTCAGGGATGGAGCCGATTGGCGGTGCCTGGATTCAGTTCAACATCCGCTACTACATGTTCTCCCTGGTTTTCGTTATCTTTGATGTAGAAACCGTGTTCCTCTATCCCTGGGCCGTTGCGTTTAATGAGCTTGGCCTACTGGCGTTTTTAGAGGCGCTGGTCTTTGTTGCAATTCTGGTCGTTGGTCTGGTATACGCCTGGCGGAAAGGAGCATTGGAATGGTCATGACCCCTCAAGGCCCTCTGGATATTACAAACCCGGTTGGGCAACCCACCGTAACTCAAGATCTGTCGGAGAACGTGATTCTCACGACGGTCGATGATCTGCACAACTGGGCACGCCTCTCCAGCCTGTGGCCGCTACTCTATGGCACCGCCTGCTGCTTCATTGAGTTTGCCGCGCTGATTGGCTCCCGCTTTGACTTTGACCGTTTTGGTCTGGTGCCTCGTTCCAGCCCGCGTCAGGCTGACCTGATCATCACCGCCGGAACGATCACCATGAAAATGGCTCCTGCCCTGGTGCGACTCTACGAGCAGATGCCTGATCCCAAGTATGTGATCGCCATGGGTGCTTGCACGATTACGGGTGGCATGTTTAGCATGGATTCCCCCACCGCAGTGCGGGGCGTAGATAAGCTCATCCCCGTCGATGTTTACATTCCTGGTTGCCCTCCCCGTCCAGAGGCGATCATTGATGCCATTATCAAATTACGTAAGAAAATTTCTGCAGAAGCGGGCGTAGAGCGTGGTCTGGCAAATCAAACCCACCGCTACCACACCGTTTCCCACAACATGCAGCCCGTCCCTGAAATTCTGACGGGCAAGTATCTGGCGGAGGCAACTCGTCAGGCTCCACCAAAGGAACTGGCAGAAGCGCTGGGTCTACCCATCACCCCCGCCCTGCAACAGGTTCGGAAGGAGGGCATGACTCGTGGCTGAAGAAACAACTCAAATTGTAGAGGCAGGAAAAATCTCCTGCTGGTTAACGGAGCAGGGCTTTGAACACGAGTCCCTGGAGCGGGATCACCAGGGTGTCGAGGTGTTGAAGGTTGATCGGGAGTTTCTAATCCCATTTTCGACAGCGCTCTATGCCTATGGCTTCAACTACCTGCGCTGTCAGTCTGGCTACGACACCGGGCCGGGCGGTGATCTGGTGAGCGTCTATGACCTGACGAAGGTGTCTGACAACGCCGATCGTCCGGAGGAAGTTCGCATTAAAGTGTTTGTCCCCCGTGAAGATCCCAGAGTTCCTTCGGTCTACTGGATCTGGAAGACCGCAGACTGGCAGGAGCGTGAAACCTACGATATGTTCGGCATCATCTACGAGGGCCACCCCAGCCTGAAGCGAATTCTGATGCCGGAAGATTGGGTTGGCTTCCCGCTGCGGAAGGACTACATCTCGCCCGACTTCTTTGAACTGCAAGACGCTTACTAACTCCTGTTGGGAGTCCCCGGCAGAGCCGGGGACTCCCAAGTTTTTCCTTGTTTCAGGCTTCCAGCCTGAAATGCCCACTGGAGGCTCTGCCTCCTTCTGATAGAGCCGGAGGCAGAGCCTCCAGTAGGCGTCCCAAGGCAGAGCCTTGAGACGAGGGTTGACGAGGACTAAACGAGCAGATAGAGAAGAGGGGAGGGCGATCGCCCTCCTCTCTTCTCTATCTGCGCCAGGATTTTTTCTGTATTTGCTGCAACCGCCGTCTCAACACTACCCAATCCCCCGACTGTCCGCCGTAGCGCCAGCGCACGTAATTCTGCGAGATATCAGAAATCAACGCCGCCTGTTCTGAAGAAGATCGGGAGGCGGTCTCCCGGCCATACTCCAGCGGCGTTTGTGCCTTTTTCTTCGGAAATCCCTGTTCCGCCAGCCAGCGCAGCATTTGCTGGTAGACTGCCTCCATCGGCGGCAGAGTCGCCAGCCAGCGGTGATAGCGCCACAGTCGCCAGCCCTGCCACAGCAGCCAGCCCAGAAAGCCAAGGGCTGTCAGACCAACCGCAGCCAGCAGTACTCCCATCCATCCCCGATTCATCAGGCTGGTCAGAAAGGCGATCGCCCCCCCCAGCACTTCCGAGAGCCATTCCATCAATCCATTTAAGAATCCTGTTACGGGCGACGGTAGCCAGCCTGCAATCCAGTTCCAGAACTGTTTGAGCACGCTGAACGCCTGAAACTCCTCAATCGAGGGCGGCAGCAGCTCCATACCAGGAATTGGGTTAAACGCAAACCAGCCAAACCGAGGGAAAAACACCTCCGTCATGGCGAAAGCGTCGGTGTTCTTCACCACATAGAAGCCCGTGAAGGGATTGAATTCACCGGGGCGATAACCGACGACTAAACGCGCCGGGATGCCGATCGATCGCAGCATCACCGTCAACGCGGTTGAAAAATGGTCGGGGTAACCGCCCTCATAGGTGAATAGAAATGCCTGCACCAGATCCTCTGCTTGCTCCAGGAAAGGCATTTCCGGCTGGATGCGGTAGTTTTGCTTCAAGTATTGCGCCAGAAAGAGTGCCTTCTCGTAGGGATTGGGCAGCGGATTGCGCGACTTTGCCAGAATCTCCTCCGTTTTCTGTCGAATCTGGTCGGCCCCCTGCTCCGGCATCTGGAGATAGTACTCCCGCGTGCCCTTCGGGTAATTCGTCGAAGCCTGACCCAACTGGGTGCGATCGCGGTAGGGCACCTGGGACACCACCGTGTAGGTAAGTCCCTCCGAGAGGGGAACGGGCGATCGCAGTGCCCCCTCCTGGTCAAACGCCACCTGCCGCGTCGGAAAATACAGCTCTTTGGGATCCGCCAGGGCCGGGATCAGATTGGGCAGATCAGCAGTAATGGTATAGGACTGAATCACCTCCCGCCGCCTGGTTTTCGTCACCCACTGCGGCAGGTCAAACCGCATCGACCAGCGACCGCGATTCACACGGCTGATCTCATCCTTGCTGTTGCGGGTCACCTCCCAGCCCTGCCCCGTGTAGCGGTCAAAGGCCATGACTCGCCAGAAGCCCTCCGCCTGCGATCGCACCCGCATCACCACCTTCGGCTGCATCGTCCCCCGCAGGTTTTGATTGATCCGTGAGTTGAACCCGTAATACTGGCTGCTATCCACCTGCCCGGTGCCGCCTTCAATCGAGCCTTCATCACTAAAAGTACCGCCCCCAGAAGCACCCCGTCCCTGGCGCATATACCCCGGATTGAGAATGTTATCTCCGTCAAACTGCCCCTCAAACTCAATCGGCGCACTCACTGGAAAACTGCGCAGTTGATACCCTGGCAGTCGCGGCAGAAACGCAAAAATCGTCAGCCCCAGTCCCAGAATCACCAGCAAAATCACGCCCAGCCGACGGGGGGAAAGATCCGCCCCCACCTGCCGCAGCCGGGGAGCTGCCAGCCCCAGTCGAGAACGGTAGTCCAGAATCAGCACAGGCAGCGCCAGCGCCAGAAACACCAGCAGCATTGGCGCAAACCAGAAGGTCTGGCTCAACGTCGCAGCGACACCTATCAAAATCAGGCCAATCACAATGGAATAACCCAGATCTTTACGGCGCGGCATATCAAAACTGTGGAACACCTGGAGCTGGATCAACAACTCCGCCAGCGCCAGTCGAGTGTCATTCCGTTCTGCCACCAGCCGCACAAAAAACAGACCCAGCCCGATCAGCATGGCGATCGCAATGCAAAACTTGACGGGCACATTCCGCTTGCGCCGACTGAAGTAGCTCCAGGACGCGCCCACCATGCTGACCGGAACTGCCCACAGACTGACTCCTAATGAATCAGCTACATCCGCTGCCGCTACGTCTACGGCAATAATCCCCACTGTGACCATTGCCTGCACCAGCACCCGGAGCGGAATCGAGTCTTCGGGTTCAGGCATGGGCATGGCCTCCAGACGCTGCCACAGTTGGGGAAGACCGGGAATGGATTTCAGGGAACGGGGGAGGGTGGTTGTCATAAGGGGAGGGGGTGCCTTTTCTGCGGAATTAGCGCTTCGCTAATCGTTCCCCATCCTAATTCCTTGTGATTTAGAGTGTCATCGGTTCAATCACTGTCTATTGAATGCCGTTGAATGCCGTGGGGCGATCGCCAAACCTGCGACCAGAGGCAGGTGAGGCGGTAGCATGGGAATGGCTGAAATCGCCTGAGGATCAACGAGGGCAAATCATCAGCACCCAGATGGAGGACAAATACACATGACGGTTGAATTACAGGCGGGATCGGGTTCTCTGGCAGCGGCAGTTCCGCTGGATCAGATTGCGTACAATGAGCAAGGACTGGTGCCCGCCATCGTACAGGACTACCTGGACGGGACCGTTCTGATGATGGCCTGGATGAACCGGGAATCCTTGCAAAAAACGCTGGAAACGGCTGAGACATGGTTTTGGAGCCGTTCGCGTGCAGAACTCTGGCACAAGGGTGCTACATCCAGCCACCTGCAACAGGTCAAAACGATTCGCTACGACTGCGACAGCGATTGTCTGCTGGTTACCGTGGAACAACAGGGCGACATTGCCTGCCACACCGGGGAGCGCAGTTGTTTCCACCAGATTGACGGCAAGATTAGCGCACCTCCTGCCGACACTCTGTCTCAGGTATTTGACGTGGTGTGCGATCGCCGCGATCACCCCAATCCCGACTCCTACACCTGCAAACTGCTGGCAGGTGGTGACAACAAGATTCTGAAAAAGATTGGCGAAGAGGCCGCCGAAGTGGTGATGGCCTGCAAAGATGACGACAAGGAGGCGATCGCCGCCGAAGCAGCCGATATGTTCTATCACACCCTGGTGGCGTTGGCTTATCACGGCGTAGAACTGCGCTCGGTGTACCGCAAACTCCAGGAACGGCGACGGTAAGCGCTTGTAGGGTGGGTGTCTCACCCGCCCGGACGGGCAAGATGCCCATCCCACGAAAGTTGCAAATGCAGATGCCCCAGCAGTTCGTCAGGCCATATCGAGCACCATCTGGGGCATCAGGCGCTGCAAATTGCGCAGGGACTTGGTCTGCCACAGAATCTGGTTCGAGCCTTGCAGCACCAACTGCATCCCACCGCGATCGCGCACCTTGAGAATAAATAGCATCAGCATATTGATGCCAGAGCTGTTCAGAATTTCCAGATCGCGCAGGTTGAGGGTGAGGCTGGAACAGCAGTCAAGGGTTGTCAACAGCAATTCCAGAATCGGTTGATATTCTCTCATCCCAGACAGGTGCAGCGAGCCTCGACAGACAACCATCTGAAGCTTGTCATCAAAAATAATGCTGTATTCGTCACTGCTGATCTGCAAGATTTAATCTCCCCTCAATGAAATCAGCCATTGTACTTCTCGTGCGGGTGCGGTGCGGGGTTCAGGGGCTTCGCCCCCTCGACTTGAGATCGGGCTGAACGATGAGCGCTCGCCGAAGTCTGAGCGCTCACGCCGCAGTCCGAACGGTACCGCTCACACACACCCGTACCTCACCTGAGTAAGAACCGCTATGTATCGCTGCGAACGCTGGAGCAACGCTAGTCTGCTGCTGGCACCCCATCCAGAATAGACAGATGGACAATCTGATTTCTACCCCGCCGTTTGGCAAGGTAGAGCAGCCGATCGGCTTCATCCAATAGCATTGTAGGCGATTGCTCCACGTCTGGAATAGTGCAAACAACGCCGATACTTAACGTCACAACGCCACTCACATTCGATTGAGCGTGCGGAATTGCCAGTTGCTGCATTGCGTGTTGCATCGCTTCTGCAACACGCAATGCACCGTCCAACATCGTCTGGGGCAAGATTGCCGCAAATTCCTCCCCTCCATAACGAGCAACCAGCCCACACGGTTGCTGAACAGTGTGGCATAGAGCCTGGGCAACCCGCTTCAAGCAGTCATCTCCAACGAGATGTCCGTAGACATCATTAAACTGTTTGAAATAATCTACGTCACAAAGAACAACGGAGAGGGGCGATCGCTCGCGCATCATCTGTCGCCACTGCTGCTGGAAATGGGTATCGAAATAACGACGGTTCGGAATGTGGGTCAGGCTGTCATAGAGGGCAAGCTGCTGGGCGTGTGTGGCTTTGTCCAGCCACTGGGCAGCTACCAGATCCCCGTGTTCTCTGAGCGTATCAAGGATAATCTCCAGATCATGCTTCTGCTGAATGACGGCTTCTACCAGGTTCTGAAGCGATAATTCTGCCCGCTGCCGCTCAGTGACCTCACGCTGTAGCTCCAGGTTGCTTTGCTTCAATGCTGCTTCAATCAGATCCCCATGTTCAACTACCGTCTTTAAGGCCAGTTCCAGATCTTTATTCTTCTCTTCTAGAAAACCCACTCTCTGCTGCAATTGTTCAATTCTGGCCTGAAGCTCCGCTTCACAACTCCCCATGCTGCCTCTCTGCGACTCCGGAGACGGTCACACTCCAGCAGTATGCCCACGTTTGGCCTGTTGTTAAACAGATACAGCCGTTTCCATACGAATCAGGTCTGAATCTCGGGGGTCAGGGGGGTGCCCCTGCGTAGAGGCAAAACCTAATGTCGGGTCCCCCCCTTTTCACCAGCGTAAAAAACACTGCATCGGTCTAATCTATAGCGCTTCGCGTTTGGATAAGGTACAGATTTTTGAGAGAGAGCCGCGAGCCGTGCGGCTCTCTCTCAAAAATCTGTACTTCACTAGAGCGAGAAACGCAATAAGTGCCTATCCGAAAACCGAAAACCCCAATTCTGGAGGGCGCGACG
>JBIKWV010000210.1:0-7008 GCA_044356135.1 Elainellaceae cyanobacterium | reverse complement strand
CGCTACTACGAACCTCCAGACCATGATGTATGGTTGGAGGTCAACGCCTACCCGTTTGATGAGGGTCTGGGAATCTTTTATCGGGATATCAGCGATCGCAAACATGCCGAGACCCTGATTCAGCAGAGTGAAGCCCAGTTTCGCCGACTGGCGGACGCGATGCCCCAGCAGGTCTGGATGGCTGACGGCCAGGGAAAAACACAGTATGTCAACCAGCAGTGGATGGACTATACCGGATTGACCCTGGAACAAACGCAGGATATCAACTCGGTTAGCCATGTTCTACATTCGGAAGACCTTGAGCGATCGCGCTCCGTCTGGGCGAATGCACTGGCCAGCGCAATGCCCTACCAGTGCGAGTTGCGCCTGAAGCACAGGGAGGGTGAAAGCTATCGATGGTTTCTGAGTCGGGCGATTCCGATTGACAACGACCAAAGACAAATTGTGCAGTGGTTTGGCACCAACACCGACATTGATGATTTCAAGCGAACTGGAGAATCGCTGCGGTTACTCTACGAAACAACAAGCGAGCTACTGGCTTCGGATCAGCCCCTGACCTTGATGGATAACCTGTTTATAAAGCTCTCCAGCCAGCTTGATTTGCACGTCTACTACAACTTCCTGGTAGAGCAGAAAGACGATCACGCAGTGCTGCATCTGTGCAACTATGCAGGACTCACCCCAGAACAGGCCCAATTCGTCGAATACATTGAATTAGGGCAGGCGCTCTGTGGACTCTGCGCCCAACTGCGCCAGCCTGTCATTCTGAACCGGGATCAACTTGCCGTTCATCCCAATGCCCAGTTTGTCTGCGCTCGCGGCATAACCGCCTATGCCGGTTACCCTCTGATTGCCCAGAATCGCTTACTGGGAAGCCTCTCGTTCGCCAGCCGCACCCGCGCCCATTTCACCCCAGAAGAAACCAACCTGCTGCGGGCGCTGTGTGATCAGGTGGCGATCGCCCTGGAACGCTCCAACCTGCTGACTTCCATCCGGCGGCAGGCGGAACAGTTGCAGCAGGCCAATCGCATCAAAGATGAGTTTCTGGCGGTGTTGTCCCACGAGTTGCGATCACCCCTCAACCCGATTCTGGGTTGGACGAAACTCCTGCAAAACCGTCAGTTTGATCCGGCCCGCGCGAAGGAAGCACTGGCGGTGATCGAACGCAATGCCAAACTCCAGGCTCAGTTGATTGACGATCTGCTGGATGTCTCCCGCATCATGAGCGGCAAACTCAGTCTCCGGTGCGACACCGTCAATCTCCCATTTGTCATCTCCTCCGCCCTGGAAACCGTCCGCCTCAGCGCCGAAGCCAAGCGCATTCAGCTTGAGACGGTGCTGGAACCCGGTGCCGAATTCGTTCTGGGCGACGCAGCCCGCTTGCAGCAGGTGATCTGGAATCTGCTCTCGAATGCGATCAAATTTACGCAGGAGGGGGGACGGGTTACGGTGAGATTGAAGAAGGGAGTGGATGAGTGGATGAGTGGGAGAGGGGATGAGTGGATGGGTGGGAGAGGGGATGAGTGGATGGGTGGGAGTGGTAATGAGAACTCATCCACCCACCGACCAGCTCAGGGCAACGCGCATCTACCCATCCACCCATCCACCCATCTACCCATTCACCCATCCACCCATCCACCCATCCACCCATCTACTTACGCCCAAATCACCATCACCGACACCGGGAAGGGTATCAAACCCGAATTTCTTCCCCACCTGTTTGAGTACTTCCGGCAGGAAGATGCGTCTACGACTCGACGGTTCGGGGGGTTGGGTCTGGGGTTGGCGATCGTTCGGCAACTGGTTGAGCTGCATGGTGGCACGGTGTCGGCTGACAGTGCAGGGGAAGGTCAGGGAGCGACCTTTACTGTCAGACTGCCATTACAGGGGGGCGATCGCACACCGATAGTCTTTCCTGCTGCCTCTATGAGTAAATCCCTGGAGTGTCCCCTGGCTGGGGTGCGGGTGATGGTCGTGGATGATGATGCCGATACGCTCGATTTCTATCGGGTGGTGCTGGAGTCATCCGGGGCAACCGTTGTTGCGGCAAGTTCGGCAGTGGAGGCAATGCAGCACCTGACTCAGGAGCTTCCTGATGTGGTTCTGAGTGATATTGGAATGCCGGACATCAACGGCTATGTGCTGGTTGCGCAAATTCGAGAATTAGAGACCACAAGGGGTAAGCCAATTCCGGCGATCGCCATTACCGCCTACGCCAGTGACCCTGATCGACAGCAGGCGCTGGAGGCAGGCTTTCAAATGCATCTATCGAAGCCGATTGAGCCAGATACGCTGGTCGGGGCGATCGTTCAAATGCTGTCTTGACTGGAGTTTTGAATAATTCTGCCTACAATGCCGCGAAACGCTCCCGCTGAGAGTGTTTCGCGGCATATTTGATTTTATGGCAACCGAAAGGTTGCTTAGGACGGGGTGCAGGGGGTGTTCCCCCTTGAGGGGGCAGGGGGTGTTCCCCTTGAGGGGGCAGGGGGTGTTCCCCTTGAGGGGGTCAGGGGGTGTGCCCCTGCGTGGGGGCACTGCCCCCACTCTCCCTTGTCCTAACCAAGGTGGCTACAGCTATCGCGCAATTTTTCCTGAAAAGGTGACGCCGTCAGCTTTTCAGGAAAAATTGTGCGATTTAGTCAAAAGTCCAGTCGTTAACCTTCAGGGGCATCCTCTGCAAAGAAAGCCTCGTCTTCAGTCATGGGAATTTCCATCAGGTCGGTGGCCCTCAGCTTCACATCCTCGTGATACACATAGGCAATGTCCAGCGCTTCTAGAGTGGCGCGGATGTGGGTGCGGACGGGTTGACTGCCGATGGTCTGGACAAGCTGTTTGGTGTCCAGGTGTGCCTTCCAGCCGTAGGCGGTGCCGTGCAGTTCCACCAGTTTATTCAGCAATTGCAGGAGCGTGGCCGTTTCCACCGGGCGAATCACCGGGCACTGGGCACCCAGGGCGGCTTCAAAGAAATTGCGCAGTTCAGCAGCTCCGCGATCGCCAAATTTTTCCTTTGCCAGTTCAGGAATCAGCACTGTGTCTTTCTTGGCGCTGAGTGTATTGGTGCCGCTGAACCAGACATCATTGCGCAGACTGGAGGCCACCACACCCAGCGTGTAGATCGGGTAAGGGTTGCGGCAGAACAGTTCCTCACCTGGCTCCAGGTCAGTGAGAAAAGGGCGATTACCCCCGTGGGGAACTGTGGAGCAATCGCTCCAGTTCAGCAGCCAGTTCAGGTTGCGGTAAGCCTGGAGGCGTCCCACCTTCCCCAGTCGGCCAACGAGTTCGACTTCATCCAGCAGCAGCACCCAGCCTTTGTAGCCACAAAGCGTGATCGCATCGGCCATCATGCCAAAGTAGGCGCTACCGTGCTGGGTGGTGCGAAAGTTGATGTCAAAGCGTGGTAGGGCTTCCCCTCTGGCGCTGCGGTGAATGCGTTTGAACTCCGGTGAAGACAGGCGGGTACCCATCAGATCGCCGTAGAGCAAATCCTGCTCTTCGCCTGCGGTGTAAAAGTAATCTTCCAGAATCAGCGCCGGGAGCGGGTGGACGTAGCGGCCTTCCTCCGTCAGGGGGCTGTCCTCCAGGTCGCCTGCCTTACGCTTGCTCAATGCTCCGGCGATGCCGCTCATCTTCGAGTCGGGGGTGCGAATGGCGGAGGCGACTCGACCGTAGAAATTGTAGAGATGGTGACAGGACACCTCCCGGCTCAGCGAGACCCGACTGACGGCAAACCCCAGATCCAGCGCAACATGTTCGACGGTGGTGAGGGCGTGGGTCTTTCCCTGACCATAGGGTCCCCAGGCCAGCCGTCCTAAGGGGCGAGCGGCACTGCCATTGCCGTCAGGATCGCCCTCCGCAAAAGCAGTCAAATCCTGCCGGATCAGATCGGTGAGGGAGGCGCGCAGGTCAGGCAATTCTCGTGTGGAGGTGCGGGTTGGGATCCCCGCTCTGAGCGATTCAATGACGGCGATCGCCTGTCTTCGCTTTGCGTCGTATCGCTGCATTAACTCACCCCTCTTCTAATGTCATATAGGCGGTTTCGATGACTTTTGCCCTGAGGGCGCTGGTCTCCTCCAGATCCGGCACCTCGCGTGAATAAAGCGGAATGCCCGCTTCCTGGAGGAGTTGCTTCAGTCGGGTCTGAACGCGATCGCCAAAATCCTTACCATTCGCCACCAGATGGCTGTCCGTGTCAATAATATCTGCCAGGGGATTGAACTTCTCAATCGGCAATAATCCCGTTTGCAACCGCATCCATAGCGCTTCGTAGCTCTTAAAACCGCGCCGATCGTCCTCAATCATGTCGGGACGGCCCGCCAGCAGCAGCAAAAAGTGATCCAGCAGTTCCACATCGTCAATCATCTGTCGAAACAGTTCGCAGGTGTCCTTAATGGCGCTGGGGGTGTAACGGTGGCGACGGGTTTCGGGATTGCGTTCGGTCATCACCTCCAGGTCATCGATGGCTACCGCCAGTCCCGTTATGCCTGCCAGTCGCAGTAAGCGAATCAGGGAATTCAGCCAGTACCGCGCGTTTACCTTCTGGAGTCGTTCAAACAGCAGCGTCGCCTGCTTCTGGTGACGCTCCAGCTTATCCCCCGCCAGCCACCGCAGCGCCAGCCGCACCCCTTCCCGATTCCCGCTGATCAGGCGATTGGTGGTGATGCTGTAAACAAACGCCCGAAACGACGCGCTGAAATCCACATCGCGCACCACCTGACTAATGGCCCGCTGAATTTCATGGATTGCCAGGTCACGAGTCAGCCCCCGATCCTCCAGCAAAAATGTCAGCAGGTCGTCTTCCTCCCCATACTGTCCATACCCTAACTTTTTCGCCACCTGATGACACAGGCCATACACAAGCTCGTCTGTATCCACCTGACGCACGATCGCCCGATACAGGATCGGCAAGTCATTCAGCCGATATTCCCGCGCCGACAGAAATACGGTCGCATAGCCCGCTGTCGCCGCATCCTCCAGCACACTTTTTAACAGATGGGTTTTCCCCGTCCCCTCACCGCCCACCAGCACTTTCACCTTGCTCCCGCCATCCGCCAGGTAGTTGGCCAGATAGTGATCGCGCATCCGATCCAGCCAGCGATCGCGCCCCAACGTCATTCCCACCAGCAGGTCGTCACTGTCGGGAGGCTGGCCAGAGAGGAGTGCGTCGATGTCAGCGTCGCTGATAAGCATTGGTGGATGGGTGGATGGGTGGATGGGTGGATGGGTGGATGGGTGGGTAGGGGCGGCCCTTGTGGCAACGGCGAAGCCGCGCGGCTGTTCGCCCGTACAGGGGATGGGTGGATGGGTGGTGCCCTGAACTGGTCGAAGGGTGGATGAGTGTAAAAAGAGTTTGCAGGATTACTACTACGGATTACCAATTGCCAATTCCAATTATCGTTCAATCCCTATCTCTTACTCATCCACCCATCCACTCATCCACTCATCCACCCCTATCCCTCTTTTTGATAAATCACCAAATTACTCACCCGGCTCTCCTGCCCCCGGCTGTTGACCAGCAGAAAGCTGCTGGCCTGATTGCGGGAGGGGGCGAGTTCAAACTGGTAGGACTCGTAGAAGATTTCGGGCTGCTCTTTGAGGCGAGCCAGGTCGTAGGTGAAGAGGGGTTCGGGGTAGTCTTGGCGGGAGGATTGGCGCAGGGTCAGGAGGCGGTAGATATCCTTCAAGGGGATGGAGTGGCCCCAGAGGGTTTGGTCGGCTTTGACAGAGAGTTGGTTGAGCAGTTCGTAGGCGGAGAGGAGTTCCCGGCAGAAGCGGTTGGCGTCGAATTTGCTGTCGATGACGCGGCGGTATTCTCTGGCGACCCAGGCGGCGACTTGATCGGGGGCGAAGGCGCGGATTTGCTGCGATCGCCGTCCCATGCCCAATCGAATGGTGTCGCTGGTGAAGGTGAGTTTGAATGGTGGAAATTCGTAGACCGGGTATTCGCCTTTGATGGGAACCCCTGCATCCTTCAACGCCTGCTCGATGGCCTGGGGATAGGCATCGGAAGCCACAAATGCCTGGTCGGTCTGGATGCCCTCCTGGAGCGTAGCCTGCACCTGTTCCCAGCGATCGCCCAACTGTTGCAGTTCCTGACCGGGGGCGTTCAGAACCTGGGTGGCCGTTTTGAAGTCCAGTTCCTTGCGCGATCGCTTCAGAGCAGCCCAGGTTTTCACCAACCGTTTGAGCGACGCATCGACTTCTTTGATAACTGCTTCCTCGGATGCGCGAACTGTGTCATCCATCGCCTTATTTCACCAACCTTGTAGAAACACTTGTTCGTAATCCTACCGTATGTCGGTAGTTTCAGCGCTGTAAGGGGCTTGCAATATAGTAAAACCCCAGTTTTAGCTTGGCGCGGCTTCGCTGCGCCAAGCTAAAACTGGGGTTTATTACCACTCGCTCGGTTCGCCGGGGTAGAAGCGATCGCCCAAAATCTCGCTCAAGGTGTAAGAACAATCGGATGGAAAAGTCTGCTCCGGCAAGTCTGTTTCTGCCATCGCCAGATCTCTCCCATTCTCATATGCCTCCTCCAACGCCTCTGCCAGATACGGATTGAGGCTGGGGTTCTCTTTCAATAACCGCAGTGTGTCGCGGCGCTGGGTGCGAATGGTTGCCAGCCAACTCCGGCTCCGGCGCTGGGGCTGGTATTCCCATTTCAGCAAATGCCCAATCAGTAAGCTCAGTCGATTGCGAAGTTCCTGACGCTCTTGCCTACCCAATGATTCAATTTCCTCAATTAAATTCGGCAGGTCGATGTTGTTCCATTCTCGATTGCGAAGCAGGGTTGCCTGCTGCTGTGTCCAGGCGTAGAAGTCTGCTTCGTAGAGGGTGACGGAAGACATTGGAAGTATCGGGCCGACTTCAGGTGCCTGCATTAAGTTAGAAAAACCACGGTAGGTTCAGTATAAACGCTTTTTGGGTTTCGACTTTTTCCACGCCCACTGACTTACTGGACTTTTGACTATTTTTTCTACAATGCCGCGAAACGCCCTCGCAGAGAGCGTTTCG
>JBIKWV010000440.1:0-4822 GCA_044356135.1 Elainellaceae cyanobacterium | reverse complement strand
GAGGAACCCTGAACTCGGACAAGCCTTTGATGAAGCGAAACAGGATGCCGAAGCACAGAGCAAGTTTATCCGAGTGTCGAGTCGGTTTCCGTTGACTGCTGTCGGGGATGTCAATACCTATGCTGTTTTTGCCGAAACTGTGAGGAATCTTGTCGCTCCCGGTGGGATGGCAGGAGTCATTGTCCCGACTGGTATTGCAACGGATGACACTTGCAAGTGGTTCTTTGGAGACATCTCACAAAAGCAAAATCTTGCAAGTCTGTATGATTTTGAAAATCGTGAGAAGTTGTTCTCAGCGGTAGACAGCCGAATGAAGTTCTCGCTGCTGTCTCTTTCTGGACAACCGATCGCCCAGGCCAACTTTGCCTTCTTCCTGACCCAGCCCAAACAGACGGACGATCGCTCCCGTCAATTTCAGCTTTCCTCAGGAGATATCGCCCTGCTGAACCCCAATACCCTGACCTGTCCGGTTTTTAGAACCAGTACAGACGCAGAACTGACCAAGAAAATCTATCAGCGTGTTCCGGTTCTGGAGAACGAAGCGACAGGTAAAAATCCTTGGGGCATCTCGTTTATGAGTATGTTCCATATGTCGAATGATAGCGGATTATTCTTCAATAATGCGGCAGAGGATTTGGTGCCCCTCTATGAAGCGAAAATGCTGCACCAGTTTGACCATCGCTGGGCAACTTATACAGGCGATGGAAGCACTCGTGACTTGGCAGATGTAGAGAAGCAAGACCCTCGTTATCAAGTGCAGCCTCGCTATTGGGTTGAACAGCAGGAGGTGAGCGATCGGTTGGCAGATAAGTGGAGTAAGAAGTGGTTAATTGCTTTTAGAGATATCACTAACTCGACTAATGAGCGTACTGCAATCTTTAGCTTGTTGCCTAAAACAGGTGTTGGGCATACAGCACCTTTAGTTTTCATCAGTAAACCTAGCTCTCTCATCCCTTGTCTAATGGGGAATTTGAATAGTGCAGTGTTTGACTTTATAGCTAGGCAGAAGATTGGTGGAACTCACTTAACTTTTACTGTTTTTCGTCAACTCCCCGTCCTCCCCCCCGATCGCTACTCCCGCGCCGACATCGACTTCATCGCCCCCCGCGTCCTCGAACTCGTCTACACCGCCTACGATCTCAAACCCTTCGCTCAGGACATGGGCTACGACGGCGAACCCTTCATCTGGAACCCCGATCGACGCGCCCTCCTCCGCGCCGAACTCGACGCCTACTACGCCAAACTCTATGGCCTCACCAGAGACGAACTCCGCTACATCCTCGACCCTGCCGATGTTTACGGCCCCGATTTCCCCAGTGAAACCTTCCGGGTGCTAAAGAACAACGAGATGAAGCAGTTCGGAGAGTATCGCACCCAGCGATTGGTGCTGGAAGCATGGGACAAGCTGTTTGAAGGCCGCCCTCATCCCCCAGCCCCTTCTCCCACAGGAGAAGGGGGGCCGGATCGGAAGTCCCTCTCCCATCGGGAGAGGGATTTAGGGTGAGGGCCAACGAAAACTCAAAACTGGAGAACTACCATGAAAGCGATCGCCATTTACCACAACAAAGGTGGGGTGGGCAAAACCACCACAGCCGTCAACCTGGCAGCCGCCTTTTGCAACAAAGGCAAGCGGGTGTTGCTCATCGACATTGATGCTCAGGCAAATTCCACCTTTGCCACCGGGTTAATCAAATTTCAGTTCGACGAAGATGATGACCTGAAAGATAACAATGTTTATCATCTGATCAGTTCGGGCGATCACAACTTCATTCCTGAGATCGTTCGCAAATCGAAGGGATTCAACATGCCTGAGATTGATGTGATTCCCTCCCACATCATGCTGATTGACGAACAAAATACCTTAACCAGAATTGCCGCCAGCAGACTGAGATTAAACGCAAAGCTCAAGAAGGTGGAAGATGACTACGACATCGTTATTATCGATGCTCCACCCTCCAGAGACCTGTACGCTGAGATCGCCCTGATCGCCGCCGATTACCTCATCATTCCATCTGATATGAAGCCCTATGCCAACCAGGGATTAGTCAACGTCAGGAATTTTGTCAGTGAGGTGGATGAGACGCGGGCCAGTATCGGCAAACCGAAACTGAAGGTTTTGGGTGTCTTGCCTTCCAAAGTCCTGACTAATCAAAAATACCTGGATCATGCCTTTCCCCGGCAGAGAGACAGCGTACTACATCGCTATGGCTTCCCCATCCTCGATACCATCGTCTACGAACGAATCGCCCTCTCCAACTGCGTCAATAAAACTGTGACAATGGGTCACCTGGAAATTCCTGACCCAAAATCAATCTTTGAGTTTGACAGCGACTCAGACTCTGTGAAAGAGTTCAGAAACCTATCCTATGAAGTGCAACAGAAAATTGGGGAGTAACCATGACTGAGTATTACCTGGTAGACGTAAAAAGCATTCGCTCCAATGTTGCTCGTTCAGAATTCAAGGTCGAAGATCTCGATCGCCTTGCCCAGAGCATCCTGGCATCTGGCGGTTTGCTGGCTCCCCTGCTGCTGAAGCAAGTTGATGCAGAACACTACGAAGTGCTGTCTGGCGATTTCGAATATTACGCAGCCGTGCGAGCCAAAGAGATCGATTCCCGTGCAGGCGAAATGGTCAATGCCTTTATCGTTTCACCCAAACAACAGGAGGCTGCGAAGGATCAAGCTACCCTGCTAACGAAAACGGTTGACCACCCCACCCCACCCGTGAACGGTGGTTCTGCGATCGCAGAGACGCGCCTCACCAACCTGGAATCCCGCTTAGATGAGGCCATCCGTGACCTGAAACAGGCCCACGCTGCCGACATCAAACGTCTGGAGCAGGCTATCTCCCAGGTGAAAGAGCAATTGCCCCAACCGATCGAACCCCTGCAAGCGTTCAACACCCTCAGCATCGCTGAGCTTCATCAAAAGCTTGCCTCTGTAGGTATTCGAGGAAAAACGGCTGAAAAACTGATGGCTACTATCGATCAGGAGCGTAAAAAGTCCTCATTCACCTCTTTGTCCGATATTGTGAAACGGATTAAGGGACTGAGTGAGGCGCGGATGCTGAGTATTGTGGATACTTGGAGAGGCCAGTATTGATAAAAATCTCTTTAGGATAGAATGTTCAGCAGTACCTTTGTTCACGGAAAAATTTCCCCTCACGCAGATGTACGAGCTTGAACAGATTGAGGAGTTATTCGGTGAGGAAGCCCTAACGTATTTGAATAACAAAAATCGTGGGGGTGAAATCAACCAGAAGGGCAATACCTATGAAAATTTCTTTACGGTCTACCAATTAGCCAAACTATCCGAAACCGTTCTGGAAGAAGGCACCGTGATTCAATTGATGAGTCAGGTGCTTGCCTTTGTTGATGACCTCATCATCGATTATCAATCCGAGGCTCCTCTCCAGCACTACCAGCTCAAGAACGCCAAAACCTTGTCCTGGGGTACGGGACTCAGATCGATTGCAGACGATTTTCACAAGCAGCACCAGCTAAATCAGCGGATCTCCCGCGCCTGTGAACTGATTTTAGTTGTCTCCAATCAAACACTTCAGGTTGAACTGGGTGCTGCAATGCCCAGCATCCTCAGACCGTTTAGTGGAGTCCTCCACTTTCCCTACTACCCCAACCTGTTTCAGGTGATCGAAGCAAGCCCAGACTTTCGAGCGGCGATCGCCTACCTCTCAGCCTTTGACGATCCTGAACCCGACAAGGTGGAAACCGTTGCAACTGTCCTCCTGGGTGCTTGGGTGTCTAGCAGTAGGGAAGGGGTGTCTGTAAGGGAGATTCTTTATAAAGCGCGGCAGTTGAACTCTTCCTACATCCGATCCTTCAGCCAGGACTTACAGCTGGACCCAGAGGTTGAAAAAATTCTAGATAGAATCAAGGATTTCACCTATAATCTGACCAAAGGTTTTCTGCACTGGCAGTACCGGGATGGATTGACTGAGGGGACACTACCATACAGTATTGAGACAGAGCAGTTTAGGCGGTTTCAAGACCTTATCAAGAGGCAACGCCCTCTCACCTTCGAGGAACTTGAGAGCTTTCTCATATGACAAGAACCTTCTCTGCCTTTACCAACCAGACCACCGAGGCTCTTCTGGATAAATTGGTCGATCGCCACAGCTCACCAGAGGCATACGGGGCTGCAATGACCGACCTTGGCAAGACGCTGGGCGATATTCTTCTGACCCAAATCAGAGATGAGTATAGTGATGTCTATCTCGCCTGCACCGTTGAAGATGCGGACTTTCTAGCCCAGGGCATCCTTTCGCGCTTAGAGAGTAAGCTAAACAACGTTGCTTTTGCTTGCTTCTGGAATCAGCGCTTTTCCCCATTTGAGATTGAAGATCTTGGAATTGCTCCAATCATCAAGAAATATCAAGAACCATCAAGCAAGACCATCCAGCATTTAATTGTTGTTAAATCGATTATCTCTGGTGCTTGTGTTGTACGAACAAATTTAACGAACCTGATTCATAAGCTCGACCCTGAAAAAATCTGGATTGTTGCGCCTGTCGTCTACAACCAGGCAGAAGAAAAACTGAAGAGCAGCTTTGAGCCAGAAATCTACAGCAAATTCAATTTCTTGTATCTTGCCAAGGACGATCAGCGTACCGCCGAAGGCGAGGTTGTTCCAGGGATTGGTGGCATGATTTATGAACGGCTTGGCTTTCTAAACCAGAAGAGCAAGAACGAATATGTTCCTGAGATTGTAAGAAATCGACGCACAAGATTCGTCCCATCCACGGGTTAAGGGGCTTGCCATAAAATAAAATCCCAGTAAAATCCCAGTTTTGGGGGTTCACGGG
>JBIKWV010000364.1:0-5303 GCA_044356135.1 Elainellaceae cyanobacterium | reverse complement strand
TCCCCCCCTGGCCCCCACCCCCCACCCGCTCCGCGCCCCCCCCCCCCCCCCCCCCCCCCCCCCCCCACCACCAAAAAAACCTCTACTTTATCCAAGTGTGAAGCGCTATAAAATGAAGGAGTTGCTTTGGGAAATGCAGGTGAAAGCAAGTATCCCAAAACTCGTAGCTCCTGCTGGGTATGTGCCTCAAGCAGCGGACACCACGGTTGAAACAGATTTGCTGTGTTTCTATCTATTACGTCAGCGCACCGTTCAGGAGCGTCTGGCAATGGGAGCGCAACTGACGCGGAGCGCCAGACAGTTTACGATCAACTGTTTCCGGCAACGATTTGCCCATCTTTCTCCGCAGGCGTTGGCCCGAAAGCTGGCGGAGGTTTGGCTTGGAGACTATTCTTCTGATTACGTTCCCGGTGGTTCTGAGATGACCTGGATACAGGACTCGATTCAGCTTGCAGCAGAACTGCACCCGATCTTTGAGCGGCTTCAGATTCCCTACTACGTCACAGGCGGGGTGGCGGCGATCGCCTACGGTGAAACGTGCACGACTCAGGTTCTCGATGTGGTGCTGTCGATTGCACCCGAAAACGTTGGCTCTTTGGCAGCAACGCTGGAGCAGGCTGGATTTTATGTGCCAGGGGTTGACGATGTAGTGTCTGGACGGATGCAAACGTTGCAGGTAACGCAGGTTGCCACTATCTCCCGCGCCGATCTGGTCATCGCTGCACCGGGAGCGTTTGAGGCGTTGAAGTTGCAACGGCGGCAGGCTTACTCACTGCCCGGTGGAACGGCAATCTACCTGGCTTCGGCTGAAGATCTGGTGCTGAACAAATTGCGGTGGAGACAGCAGTCCGAATCAGAAAAGCAGTGGCGCGATGTGCTGGGAATACTGAAGACGCAGCAGGATGCTCTGGATTATCGTTATCTTCGGCATTGGGCATCTGAACTGGAACTTGCTCAACTGATGGAACAGGCACTGGTGGAGGCGGGTGTGGTGGCGATCGCTAACCAACCAGATTTCTAGCCATTTACAACAAAGGTTGAATGAGGTTGATCAGTTCTGGAATATCCCGACAGATTACATCCCATACAACCTCCGTATCTATCTGATCGTATTGATGAACCAGGATGTTTCGCATTCCAATAATATCTTTCCAGGGAACTGTTGAATGTTGCGATCGAAACTCAGAAGATAGGCGGTTGGCTGCTTCTCCAACAATAAGAATTTCGTAGAGTACAGCAGCTTGAGTCCGGCGATCGCTCACCAGGGATTCATAATCCATCCCTGCCGTGAAGCTGAGAATTTCCTGGGCTGCGTTCCAGATATCCTGAATGGACTGCTGATCACGCAACATAGATCACCTGTGCCGATCGCAAAATGGTCTGACTGCGGCTGGTATTCCGACTCTGTTCGATCGATTTCCGGGTTGCAATATCGACTTCCCGCCCAAACAATTCCTCTAATTCATGCTTAATTCGAGCCAGGGTTAACAGTCCTTTGCGAGCATTGGGAGCAAAGGTGATTAATACGTCAATATCACTCGTCGGCTTGAAGTCATCGCGCAAAACCGAACCAAATAGGGCAAATTCTGTGATCTGCCAGCGATCGCAGAGTTCTTTGATTTGAGATGTTGGTAAATCGAGGTTCTGAGTGACCATTACAGATTCCCCATTCTAGAATCGTTAAAGTTGCTACCTATCAATCAGCTTAATTTTCGTTCCTCAAGCCAATTCATCAAATCACTAAGACTAAAAAAGTCCTTTCTCCATTCTGTCATCTTGATTAGAAGCGACATAGCAATACCTTGCAGGTCGATCATGTCTTGATCCAAAACAGTCTTGTGTTTACCATGAGAAATTTTACTTCTCAAGCTATAGAGATCCTTGACACGTTTCTTGAGGTGTTTACGTTCTATCAAGTCCTTTCCTAATACAAGTGCTACACCCTCCGCTATTGAATTACTAATTGGATCCCTCTCTTCTGGTGTAAAAAAGACTTCCAAGCAAGTTGTTAAATTCAGAATTTTATTCTCTCTTTCCACCTGAGTCTGAGAACAGGCGAACCAGTGAATCCCCCTGAGTAAAATCTTTTCAAACTCGTTGACCTGATCGTGGGATTTTGTTAGTACTTCCGACAATTCAAAAATATGCATCCTTTCTAGGATTTCGCAATTCTTTCTTGAAATTTCATAGAAATAGTTCAATCGTCTTCGCCCTTGCTCAAATCCGATAGACGACAAAGCAAGTGACGGCTGAAAACTTGAGGGAACCTGTGACGATAAACCAACTTCTACTTTATCTTTATCCAAGTGCAAAGCAGGAATAGAGTACCTAAGTAAATCTAAAGCACGATGAGTTTCTTGTTCTGCCAGTTCTCTTGCCCTAAGAGGTTCTGCCACAACTCTGTACACTGAACAAACACTATCAAGAAATACTTCTGACAGAATTTCACTATCTTGCCGAATAAAATATTCTTGTTCCTCCGCTGAATTATTAGTTAGTCTTGTAATTTTATGTGTTGCTTCCAGGATTTCTTTTAGCCTGGTTTCTGGTACCAAAGTAATTTGAACTTTGCCGATTGTAATCTCTTCGATGTCATACATTTGTATTCCACCCAATGGAATATAAATTGTCTGCTCGACAGAATAAGTCTCAACAGTAGTACAAGCCTTGCGCAAGCTTTCCTTCGCACTTTCAATTCCGTTTTCTAAAAAATCCAATATAGTATCTACAAGGATGCTATCAATATGTTTCTCTGAAAATTTGTCGCCCCATCTTTCATTATCTGTTAGATTTTTCAATACCTGATTATAGGTATCCAGATCTTCTCCAGCTAAATAGAGACGCCTTTGGCCTCTTGCTAAAATTCGCCCGTTTCCAGACAAATGATCAAATGCAACTGGAACATTGGGCGCTTCAGCAATAATCTTAGAAAACTTGTTTAGAATATTTTCCAGCTTTTTTTCGTGCATACTCTTACCTTTTTTCTAAAAGCGCCTCTAAACAATATCCAACCTGGACAATCATGATTCATTATTTGAGAAAGGGGTTACCTTAGCTAACAGTGCTCTCAAGTTCTTGTGAGGCACAAGGTCATCATTCTGCAATCGCCCCAGGACAATTCCAGGATGCCGTTTTTGCTGCTGAGCAAACTGTTCGATCGCTTTTCGAGAAAACCGGGGTTGATGCTTGGCGACAAACTCCTGAAGGGCGATCGGGTCAATCAGCCAGTTTGCAGCCAGTTGGTTTGCTTCTGTCTCCTCATCATTGATTTCAAGGTTGCCCAGATCATCCAGATAGCTACCCTGGTGCCCTGCTACGATATGTCCAAGTTCATGCATCAGCGTGAACCAGAAAGAATCAATGCGATCATATCGCAACGTCAGCGCAACAACGGGATGACTGTCCAGATAGAACGCAGCACCATCCAGATAGGTTTTACTCAAATGAGGCACGATCACAAAATGAACGCCCAATGATGCGAGTAAATCAGGAATATGCCGCACATCCTCTGGTTTCTCAGCAAATTTCAGAATCTCAGGAATTGCAGCCTGTAATTGGTCTCGATCAAACGAAGCCACCGTTTGCTGTTTCGCCAGGTTTTCCACCTGCTTTGCCCATGCGAATTGAGCAATACTTTCTGGATCTCGCTCCTGCGAACAGCGAAAATTAATCGCTAGATGGGGCTGCTCATCGATCGAGCTGATGCCGAAAAAATTGCAGATTACTCTCTCCAGTTCTTCAATCGAATCAGTGGTTGGAATCCATCCTCTTTTAATTAATTCTGAAACTGGGGCAAAACTGTAAAGCTGGCTTTTGCGGGCAATGTTCTGCCCTCGTCCCTCCTTTTTAGCGAGATGCAAGCGATAACTGGCTTCCAGATTCGTCCAAAATTCAGCAGATGTCCCAAAAGCTTCTGACAGTTCTAGAGCGGTTTCAGGTGTGATCTGCTTCTTTGCCTGAATAATTTCATTAATTGTTTGAATTGGTCGCCCTGTAATTTCTGCCAGATCTTTCTGGGTCCACCCACGCGCTTCCAACTCACGCATCAGAATCCGTCCAGGTGGTGGAACTCTGGCTGGCACTAATTGTTGACTCATGACTCCCTCTCCCCCTCCATCAATGATAGTCTTCGATATCGATGATCTGGAGGTATGAACCTTCCTCGTCTTTCTCTAACGTGACAATCAGTCTCCATTGTTTGTTCAGTCGCAGCGATCGCTGCCCCTGTTTGCCACGTTGCCCAGATAGCCGCTCAAAATGAAGCCCTTTATTAGCATACAGATCCCGCTCATCTAGCGCCGCATCGATCATCGCCATGACATCAAAGAAGTCATCAATTACATTGGGATATTTATGAGCATTTTTCTCCTCCGTATACAGGGCTTCCAGTTTCTTGTCCTTAAATCGGAAACGCACCTCACCCCTCCAGACGATCGTGGCAATTCAGGCTTGATTCTATAGAGGTAATTCGGCTTTGGGGTGAATCGCTGAATTGAGTATGCCAGAATTCTACCAGAAGGGAAGTTGTTTTTACAAAGCTCCCACCAGAAGTGGAGGTACCATCGCTTTTTGTTACACTGAGCGAGAAGTGCGATCGCCCTCCTCCATGTCCTCCCAGAAGCCTCTCAGAATCGACTTCTCCATCAAAAATGCTGTTCTGCAGGCGGTGCCCCGTGAGCCGCTGTTGACTAGTGATGGATTGAACTGGAGCGGTTGTCGGTTGGAGTATCAACACCAGCCTGCGCACGAAACTCCCGACCTGATTCCCAAACAGCACATCATCTCCATCTCAACGGGACAACCCTTTCTGCGTGAGTGGAAAGACAATAGCTGATTCAAAGGGAAGCAATATCAGGTGGGTGACGTGTTTCTGCTCACTGCAAATCAGGCCGTCAAGCATCGCTGGTTTTCAGAAGTCGAGTTCAATTCGCCAGCCAGCTCTTCGAGCCTACCCGGGTGGCTTGCCACAACATAAGCTGAACCTGGCGATCGCCCTCACCACTCTCGCCACTTCCATCAGCGCCCTCAGCTACCAGAAGCTCAAAGCGCGATTCACGTTTACCAATCTCTACTCGATCGCGTTTTTATTCATGGGCGTTGGCTATCTGATCATCAACGCTGCATCCAGTTACGCCATTGTGCTACCCGTTGCTCTCTGGGGCCGAATTCTGGGTGGACTAACAACCAGTTTCTTTCTCGGTCAGTTTATTTCACCTCTGATGAGCCAGCCTCTGAGCCTCAGAGTTGGATTGGGAGTGACCTATGGTCTGGCGGGGGCTAATGCTGGTCATGGCGATCGCCAG
>JBIKWV010000208.1:0-7108 GCA_044356135.1 Elainellaceae cyanobacterium | reverse complement strand
ATCACACCAGTAGCCATCCGCCACATAGCCGTAGAGAGGCAAACCCTTCTCCAGCAGCAGTGGGAACAGATCCTTCGAGAAATCGGCCTCCTGATTCTCCGGTAGATAATTCAGTACCTCCGGCTCCAGAATGTAGATGCCAGTGTTGACGGTATCAGAGAAGATTTCGCTGCTGGAGGGCTTTTCGAGGAAGCGACGGATCTGGTGGCGCTCATCCGTGATCACCACCCCAAACTCCAGGGGATTCGGCACACTGGCCAGCACCAGCGTTGCTTTGGCCTGCTGCTGCTGGTGGAAATGGATGGCAGCACTCAGGTCAATATCAGTAATGCTGTCACCACTAATCACCAGAAAGGTATCGTCCAGCAGCTCCGCTACATTCTTGACGCAGCCCGCAGTGCCAAGGGGCTGGTCTTCCTCGACTGCATAGGTCATCTGCACCCCGAAGTCACTACCGTCCTGAAAGTAGTCGCGCATCACATCCGGCAGGTAGTGCAGCGTGGCAATAATTTCTGTGATCTGGTGGCGACGCAGGAGGTTGACAATGTGTTCGGCAATGGGGCGATTGAGGATGGGCACCATCGGCTTGGGCAGGTCACAGGTTAGCGGTCGCAGCCGTGTTCCTGAACCACCCGCCATCAGCACTGCTCGCATAGTTCCTCTCCTGATTTCTGGGGCTTAGGGCCGAGCTGGTTCGCGAACCAGCCAACGGGTTCCCCTTCAACTCTGACAGAAATCCAGAAAATCGGGATTGATATGAAGGTTTTTTTCAGTCTGTTTGCAGCGCGCCACTCGCCCCAACGTAGATTCCTGCCAGCAATACCCAGTTCATCAAGTTCACCCGTACATCGTAAAGGGTGACATCAAACAGACCAAAGGCTACACACCCCAGAAAACCAAAACAGTAACCCAGAAATACAGCGCGTCGGTCTGACTTGAGTGCGCCCGTCCACAGCAGGCGCACCCCCCGATAGCACACCCAGCCCACCCATAGAGTCAGCCCTACCATCACGGGAATCCCCACTTCTACCGCCAGAAGTAGCCAGAAATTGTGGGGGTGACCGATATACGTATAGCCCGGAATCAAGCCTTCGGGAAACAGCAGCTTGTAGTTTCCCAGCCCCCACCCCAGCCAGGGGCGATCGCCCACCAGACCCAGCGCAAACTGCCAGACTTGAACCCGTGGATCATTGCTCCAGGTGGAAAGGACGAGCGATCGCCCCCCAATCCCCAATATTGCTGCTGCCGTGGCGATCGCCCCCAATCCCGCCAGCCCTACCCAGCGCCAGAGGGGATTCACCCGGACACAGAAGCAGAACAGCAGTAGTTGGGCGATCGCCACGATCAAGCCGTTACGGGAACCCGACGCAAAAATCCCCACCAGGTTCGCAAACGTCGCCCCCACCATCACGAACAAATACCCACCCCCGTTCACCCCCGTGCCCCGCGACGTTTCCATCAACATCACCCCCAGCCCCAGGCCAAAGATCAGCACCAGAAAGCTGGCCAGCGTGTTGGGATGCCCGTACCACAGCATGGCTCGGCCCACATGGGGAGCCGATCGGAGCCAGGTGACCAATGGTATTTGCTGCAGAGCCAATGGCAACTGGGGGGATTTCAGCAGGTACTCAATCAAAGCCAGTCCGTTAACAGGCAATGTGGCCAATACCAGATCGCGGGCAGTGCGCTGCATCACCTCAAACCGCAGCAGGTAGGGCAGTACCCCAAACATCAAGAAATAGGGCAGAAAGTTAAACAGTTGCAGAAACGCCTCACCCCGGTCGTAGGCCAACAGGGCACTCAGCACCATGCCTCCGGAGATGGCCAGCAAGCAGAGGTTACTGGTGCGATCGAGTGCCGTTCTTCTAAACTGCTTCAGCAGCAGCACCAGAACGATAAACAGCCCTACCATGCCAACGTAGCTGATGTAGGGGAAGGTGACCATGCTCCAGCGAAAGAGGCGATCGCACCGCCGCAGAACCGCCGCCGCCACAGCCGTCATACCTAATACGCTCCCTCGCCTGTGATCACCACCAGGACGGTTCGCAACAGGATGTACAGATCCAGCCAGACGGACCAGTTGCGGACGTAGTAGGCATCCAGGTTGACCCGTTCCTCGTAGGGCAGATGGTTGCGTCCCGACACCTGCCAGAGTCCCGTCAGGCCGGGGGTGACTTTGGTATACAGGGCGAATTTCTCGCCGTAGCGCTGAATTTCCTCCTCCACGATAGGCCGTGGCCCCACCAGGCTCATCTCACCCCGCAGAATATTCCAGAGCTGAGGCAACTCATCCAGGCTGGTCTGCCGCAGAAATCTTCCGACCCGCGTGACGCGGGGGTCACTGCGGAGTTTCTGGTCGCGTTCCCAGGCGTCTTTCAGTTCTGGATGCTTGGCCAGATAGTCCTGCAACGACTGGTCGGCTCTCTGTACCATCGAGCGAAACTTCCAGGCTTTGAAGGGTTTGCCATCCTGCCCAATCCGAATCTGACCGTAGAAGATGGGGCCAGGAGAATCCAGGCGAATCGCAATGGCGATCAGCACAATGAATGGCAGTACCAGCAGGCCGCCAAACAGAGTTGCCAGTCGGTCGATCAGAAATTTGGCCAGTCGGGGGCCAGGTAACAGGAGCTGTTGCCGTATTTCCAGTCCCAGAATGCCGCCCATGTCTCTGACCTCAACCCAGAGACTGGCAAAACCGAACAGGTCGGGAATGACCAGCAGATGAGCAAAGTCCTGCCCGTAGCGCTCCAGAATCTCCAGCAGTCGATTCCGGGGGACTCCCGGCATGGCCACGATCAGGTAGGGGATTTGGCGCGATCGCGCCAGTACCGGAGCAAGATTCACCCCTCCAATGACGGGAATCCCCTGCAAATAGCCGTGCTTTTCGGGGTTATCATCCAGCACGACAACGGGTTTCAGGCCCAGTCGGGGACGCCGCTTCAGCGTGCGAATCACCATCCGTCCAGTTTTCCCTGCCCCCAAAATCATTACCGGATAGCCCCACCACTTCTGGTGGGAGAATAGATGTCGCATGAGGGCGCGGCCACAGAGAACCAGCACAATCGAGAGCAGCCAGGACGTGACAAAAATTCCTCTGGAGTACACTTCACCTTCGCGGCGCAGAAACATCACCGACCCCAGAATGAAGTACACCAGGCTGGTGGAGAGACTGATCCAGCGCAGTTCATCGACGGGACTGATGGCTACACCGGGATACAGCCCCACCAGAAAGTAGGCCACGATAAACAGCCCCAGCAGCGGCAGCAGTTGCCAGTAGAGAGAGAATTGAAACTGTTCCTCTAGAAACAGGTGCCCAAACACACTGATACTTCCGGCAATCCAGAGAGCCAGTAAATCAGAAATGATCGTAATCGAGAGGGTCGGCAGCGATCGCGCAGATAAGCCCAGAGCGGCAATTTGATTGGGTAATGTGCGGTTCACTTGCATCGTCTCGTTCTACTCCTCACCGCCACGAAAATGTGTAGTTAATGTGACCTGTCCGCTTGCTGTTAACGGCTTTGGCTCTGGTCACCATGGCGTTCCACGTCACCACTGTAGGCGATAAGGGTCACGCTTTCGCCTAAATTCTGCCCATTTTTGATCAACAAAACGACCAAACTGCTGCTGAAATCGCTCTGGAGAAAAACGTTCGGCATTCTGTCTGATAATTTCTGCATCAAACGATACGTCTCCCGATTCAAATTCCCGCACTACTTCCATCAGACTCTCCGTTGTTTGCTCCGGAAAGAACAGACCCGTTTTTCCATTAACCACGGTCTCCGTGACGCCTCCTCTGCCGTAGGCAATTACCGGAGCACCCGCCGCCTGGGCCTCCACCGCCGCAATACCAAAATCTTCGGCTGCCGCGTAGACAAACGCTTTACAGGTCTGCATGTAATGTTCCACAACGGAGTCGGGCTGCTGTCCCAACAGTTGTACGTTATCTCCGGCGATCGCCCGCACTCGCTTCCAGTCTGGCCCATCTCCGATCACCACCAGGGGCAACCCCAGTCGAGTAAATGCTTCCACCACCAGGTCAACCCGTTTGTAGGGCACAAAGCGAGACAGGATAAAGTAGTACGGTTCTCGCGGCAGGTCGGCCCGAAACCGATCGACGGATACGGGAGGATAAATGACTGTGGCGGGACGGCGGTAGGTTTTGTGAATCCGGCGGGCAACGTAATGAGAATTGGCAACAAAGTGATCGACCCGATTGGCGCTGGCCACGTCCCACAGCCGCAAATAGTGCAATACCAGGGCAACGGGGATACTGCCAAATCCCTGCTTTAGATTTGCTCCCTGCAAGTACTGCTGCTGCAAGTCCCAGGCATAGCGGACGGGCGTATGGACGTAGCTGATATGAAGCTGGTCGGCGCGGGTGACGACACCTTTGGCAACGGCATGGCTGCTGGATAGAATCACGTCATAGTCCGACAGGTCAAACTGCTCGATCGCCAGCGGCATCAGCGGCAGATAGTTGCGAAAACGCCGACGGGCAAAGGGCAGCTTCTGGATAAAAGAGGTGTGGACTGAACGGAACTGGATAAACTTGCGCAGGTCATCGTTCAAAAAGTCCACCAGGCTAAACAGTTCAGCCTGCGGGTAGAGCAGCAGCATTTGCTCACAGACGCGCTCAGACCCCGCATAGGTGACCAGCCACTCGTGCACCACAGCCGTTTTCATGGCGCGATGCCTCCCTGGTGAGCTGGATTCAGATTGGAGAACAGGACTGTGATCGCCAGTTTTTGTTGAGAGCCGTGCAGAGCGCAGCTCTCAACAAAAACTTTGTACCCCACGCGCTTGCCAAGCACTGTGTTTGCGTCTGATACAGCAAAATAAAAGTTTTGTAAGAGGTGAAGGGGGTTCCCCCCTTCTGGGGGGCGCAGCCCCCCAACCCCCAATGTTGAAGAACTTAGTGGCCTTAACACCAGTCGTTCGTCAGGCGAACTTTGACTGGCTGAAAAACTTTGCCTGGTTAGTGTGGCGCGCGAATCGCGCCACACTAACCAGGCAAAGTTTCTTGGGTGGACGACTAGTTGCTTCACTGAAGAATTGAGAATCGGTAGTTTAGCAATCAACAAGACGCGCAAACGCCATCAGGTGAATGATTACAGCAGTTTTCATCAATTAAGTACAGGGGGGGCACCACCCCTACGCAGGGGCACACCCCCTGCCCCCGTATCTCACCAGCAAGAAAGGTGCTGGATCGCAGAGAAATGCCAAACAGAGCCTACATTTTTCTACATTGAAGAAAATCGGTCAGAAGTCAGAACTCAATACACTGTGATGTTGCCAAAACTGTTTTGTTCCTGAAGTTTGTTCCTGAAGCCAGATCTCTCGAACTGGAATGAATGTTACAGGAGTTTGGATGACCTTTGACTGCCCCCGGCCAATTTCGCTGACGGCACAGCAATCGCTCTAAATTCTCTGCGATGTGTCAGAGTAGGGTATCATCGGCTGTTAGGTTAGGTGGGGAGAAATCTTTTGGGTCTGGCGGAAGGAATACGGAAACGCACATTTCTGGGTAGTTACAGGAATTTTGAGAACTACCGGGATCTTGTACTGGTTCTGGTACAGAAGGAAGTAAAAATTCGCTACAAAGACAAAGTTCTGGGATATATCTGGTCGATCGCCAGTCCCCTGGCTTTTGCATTTGTCTACTACGCAGCTTTCAAAGTTGTCATGCGGGTTCCGGTTGAAAACTACTCGCTGATTCTGGTATCGGGTCTGTTCCCGTGGCAGTGGTTCGTCAACTGTGTGGATGCATCGCCCGTCCTGTTTGTTAACAACGCCGCCATTATTAAAAAGGTCAACTTCCCCCGTGACATTTTGCTGCTGGCAACGGAGCTGAACCACATGGTTCACTTCATCCTTTCATTGCCAGTAATTCTTCTGTTTATGTTTCTATTCAAGGTTGCGCCAACACCGACCTGGATTTGGGGACTTCCCCTGATGCTGCTGATCCAGTTGGTCACAGTTCATGGCATCTCTCTGGTACTGGCTTCCCTCAATGTGTTTCTCAGGGATATTGAGCGACTGGTGAATATTTTGACCATGATCCTCTTCTATTTCACGCCGATCATTTACACAGTGGATCTCATTCCCCCGGAGTACCGCCACCTGATTCCCTTCAACCCCGCCGCTCCGCTCATGATCAACTGGCGGCACCTGTTTGTGGAAGGCACCCTGGATTGGCGCTTCCTTCTGCTGAGCGTGATTTATGCCCTGCTGTCTCTGGTGCTGGGATACACCGTCTACAAAAAGCTTGCATGGAGATTCGCAGAAGTTATATGAGAGAGCCAGTCGTTTGCTTTGAGAACGTCAGCAAGTCATATCCCCTGTATCACCAGATTGGTGGCATTAAGCACTTCCTGTTTGACCTACCAAACAGCCTCAACTTCATGCGCCGCAAGCAGTTTGAAGCATTACGCGATATCTCTTTTGAGGTGTATCGGGGCGAGAAGTTTGGCATCATTGGCTACAACGGTGCCGGAAAAAGCACTACATTGGGTCTCATTGCTGGCGTCCTGCGGCCTTCCAATGGCAGAGTCTCTGTGCGGGGGCGTGTGTCGCCCCTCCTGTCGCTGGGAGCTGGATTTCACCCTGACCTGACGGGTAAGGAAAACATCGTGCTAAATGGCGTCTTGATGGGACTGACCCGGCGAGAGGTGTTGTCCAAGATGGACGAAATTATTGAGTTCTCTGAATTAGGAGATTTCGTTAACAGCCCGATTCGCATCTACTCGACGGGCATGGTAGCTCGTCTGGGCTTTTCCGTAGTCGCTCACCTCGACCCGGAGATGCTGCTAATCGATGAGGTACTGGGGGTTGGAGACATTCGATTCCAGCGTAAGTGTGTGAACAAACTGCTGGAATTAAAGAACAGTGATGTCACGATCGTACTGGTAACCCACTCGATGCTGAGTTTGAGTACGTTGTGCGATCGCGCCCTCTGGATCGAAAACCACGTTGTTAAGATGATTGGCGATCCCGAAGAGATCTCTGCGGCCTACCAGAGACAGTCTGAGATCGCGGCCACCGCCAGCCCTCCCGCTTCCCAGGAGGGCAGTATTGGAGCACTACTGTAGGCGGTTATGGGACTATGAAC
>JBIKWV010000207.1:0-7114 GCA_044356135.1 Elainellaceae cyanobacterium | reverse complement strand
GGAAAGGCAGCGGATATCCAGGTTCCCGGTTACAGCGGTAGGCGAGTGGCAAACGCGATTATGCTGTGGTGGCCGGGGGGAATTGGAATTTACAGCAATCTCCCTGATCTGATTCACTTAGATATCGGTCCCAAGCGAACCTGGGGCTTTTAGGAGCAGCAATGGAAGGAATGGAATCTCTGGACTGGGTATTAGGCGGGGTGGCGATCGCCATCCTTCTAGGTGGCCTATTTATGCTGATCAGCGGTGCGACCGCGATGGGCAAAAAGTAAGCGGGGCAGCCCGATGACGATTATCGCTCTGAGAGGGTCAACACAGCCGCCCCCGTGATCTGTCCACTGCGGAGGGCTGCAAGAGCCTGATTGGCCTGCTCCAGGGGAAAGGTCTGCACTTCAGTCTGGACGGGAACCTGGGGGGCGATCGCCAGAAATTCCTCACCATCCTGTCGGGTCAGGTTGGCCACCGATCGTACCATCCGTTCCCCCCACAAAATCTCGTAGGGGAAGGAGGGGATGTCGCTCATATGGATGCCTGCACAAACAACAGTGCCCCCTTTGGCGATCGCCCTTAACGCCGCTGGCACCAGCGACCCTACTGGGGCAAAAATAATGGCGGCATCCAGCTCCTCTGGCGGTTTTTCTTCGGATGCACCTGCCCAGACAGCCCCCAGACTAAGGGCGAATTCCTGCCCGGTGGTGTCACCCGCGCGGGTGAAGCCGTACACCCGCCGCCCCTGGTGTCGTGCCACCTGGATCAGGATGTGGGCTGCGGCTCCGAAGCCATAAAATCCAATTTTCTCGGCATCGCCTGCCATGCGCAGGGCGCGGTAGCCAATCAACCCCGCACACAGCAGAGGAGCTGCCTGCAGGTCGCCATAGTCGTCGGGGATGGAGAAACAGAACTGTTCATGGGCGATCGCATATTCTGCATAGCCACCGTCGATCTGATACCCCGTAAACAACGCATTATCACAGAGGTTCTCCTGTCCTTTCAGGCAGTAGCGGCAGTGCTGACAGGTCTTGCCCAGCCAGGGAACGCCGACGCGATCGCCCACTTTGAACTGCTGCACACCCGAACCCACCGCTTCGACTCGTCCCACAATCTGGTGCCCCGGCACGAGGGGAAGCTTTGGCTGGGTCAGTTCGCCATCCACAATATGCAGGTCGGTGCGGCAAATGCCGCAGGCGCTGACCCGCAGGAGAACCTGCCCCGCACCGGGTGAGGGAATGTCCCATTCCTGAAGCTGGAGCGGCTCCTTGGGTTTTTCCAGAACCATTGCTCGCATGACTGGGTTCCTAATGCTTTTAGAGGACGTTTGAAAAGATCAGTCGTCAGTCACAAAAGGGAACGGATCCCCCTAATCCCCCTTAAAAAGGGGGCCTTCTGGCCTGGTCCCCCCTTTTTAAGGGGGGTTAGGGGGGATCTCCAGGGGGGAAGCATGATAGGCCCTACCTTTTCAAATATCCGCTTACAGCCATGCTATAGCAGTCCAATGAGATTGGTGAGATGGGACGGGCGCAGCCCGTCCCATCTCACGCTACCCTGCTTGCATGAGCGCCTGATGCGTCTTCGCCCAGGCGTCGCCCAAAATCTCAGCGGCCTGGGTAATCTCCTCGTCAGTGGTAAATTTTCCCAGCCCAATGCGGATTGCGCCTTCTATCAAGTTAGGCGGCAGTTGCAACGCCCGGAGGACGTGGGAGGAAGTCTCGATACCAGAAGAGCAGGCGGACCCCGTCGAGATGGCAAGCTGGTGGTGAACCCGGCTAACGATCGCCCCATTGGGAACTCCCGGCAGTGAGCAATGAAGGTTTCCGGCCAGTCGATGCTGCGGATCTCCGTTGACCACCAGACCAGGAATCTTTTCCGTCAGGAGTGCCTGAAGTCGATCGCGTTTGGCGGCGATCGCCCGTTCATCGGCCTCCATTTCCAGCGATCGCCAGCGACAGGCTTCTCCTAAACCCACAATGCCCGGTACGTTCAGCGTCCCCGATCGCATCCCCTGCTGGTGTCCGCCGCCAAAGATCTGTGGCGTCAGGGGATGGCCTTTGCGGACGACGAGCGCACCGACGCCTTTGGGGCCGTAGAGCTTGTGGGCGGACAGGGCGAGGTAGGTGATACCCCAGTTGGTGAAGGCGATCGGCAGTTTGCCCACCGCCTGGGTTCCGTCACAGAGGAGGGGGATAGCGTGGCGCTGGGCGATCTGGGCGATCGCCTGGATGGGGTAAACCGTGCCAATCTCGTTGTTGGCGGCCATGACGCAGAGGAGTGAGAGGCCCCCAGCGCAGACCTGCTCCAGGTGGGATAGATTGAGCTGGCCGCTGCTGGCGATATCCAGAAAAATCAGCTCAGCCCAGCCGTGCTTTTCGAGCATGGCGCAGGTGTCGAGGACGGCTCGATGCTCCAGCGGCAGGAGGGCAATCCGGTGGGGCACGGCAGGATTGGGAGAAAGGCTACCCTGGATGGCGAGATTGATGCTTTCGGTTGCGCCGGAGGTCCAGATCACATCGCGGGGGGCGGCTCCCACCAGGGTGGCGACCTGACGGGCGGCTTGTTTCACGGCTGCGTCAGCGCGATCGCCCCAGGCGTGGTCGGTGCTGCTGGCGTTGCCAAATTCATGGGTCATGAAGTGGTAGACGCGATCGGCAACTCGCGGGTCAACGGGAGTGGTGGCGTGATAGTCGAGGTAGATCACGGGGTCATGATGGCTCCGTGAGGTTTGCCATGTGCTCGCGCCCGGAGAGGAGATGCCATGTAAACAATTCCTTCGATGAGTTCAGCTTTTTTCAGGTGGGGCATGGCGCTGTAGCGGCGCTCGAATTCATCGCGGGTGAGGCGTGCAGCGTAGCTGGTCCCTTCGGGCGCGCCATTTTCCAGAGGGGGAAGCTGAAGAAGTCGTTCGGTGGTCATGGGCTGAAGGTGAGGCAGCGCTGAAGTGGCCATTCGTCTGACTTTTGATCTTAATTCTATCAAGGCGGTTTGGTTCTTGAATTCACTCGTCTCGTTTTGAGGCTCCGTCTGGAAATACTCGCCGGGGGGCTTCTGCCTCCGGCGAGAGGTAAGGAATGCTAGATTAGTCGCAAGGCAAGTAAGGAGGGCGATCGCCGTGACGATTGCAACCAATCGAAAGCTGACGTTTCAGGAATATCTGGCCTATGTAAATGGGTCTGAGCAACGATATGAGCTGGTGGATGGGGAACTGGTACCAATGAGTCTCGGCACCGGACAGCATGGCAAGATTACAAAGTTCTTAGAGCGCATTCTGGATGCTGAAATTGCTCGTGCCGAATATCCGTGGACCGCAGAGCGGTTTTCGATTGGGATTCAGTCACCCAGGGGAACGCGCTGGGATACGAGCCGCATTCCCGATATTGCCGTGGTGACGCTGGAGCAGTGGGATGCACTGCAAGCGAGAGAAGCGGTAATCGCTCTGAACGAAGCGCCGCCGCTTCTGGTTGTTGAGGTGGTGAGTCCCAGTACGGTGACGGATGACTATCGGGCAAAACGCGCCGAGTACAGTGTGCTAGATATCCCTGAGTACTGGATTGTTGATCCGCTGGTGAGCAAGGTGACGGTCTGCCGATTGCAGGATGGTTTGTATGACCTGGAGGAGTTTCAGGGGAGTGAGCAGATTGTCTCTCCTACGTTTACTGAGCTGGAGCTAACCGCAGCGCAAATCTTTGCTTAAAGTCAATCATGCGATCGCAAATCCTGTCTGGGGTCTGACCGCAGGAGGCTGGAAGGCTAACACAATGTGGTCTTTGGGAATACCAGCTTCTAATAGTTCGGGGGTGATGCCGTCTTCAATTCCATCGTAGTGAATCCAAATTTTGCCATTGCGGATCTCGGCATGAACGACACAACCGTGAACCCGTCGCTGGTCTTCCCAACCTTCGTGCATCAGCATGAAGTGGTTTCGGTCCTGACTCACAATGACATAGCTGGATACGTCGCCGTAGCGGTAGGGCAGGTGAGCGTAATATTGAAGGACTTTTTCTATGGTCTCACGCCATTGATTGAGCGTTTGATGAATGACGGAATCTAATGTTTCCATTGGAGAATCTCCTCGGTTTGAGAATCAAAAACAATCAGGTGAAATTCAGGTTCTTCAAGTAGAAGCTGTCCAGCTTCCTCGTTAAAAATGACGCTCTTCCTGCCTTTCAAGAGGGAAACCCTGGGGAATTTTGCAGGAAGCAATTCCTCTAAAAGGGTATCAGTGACTCGGTTTCCCTTCACTCCAGACGAATCGAACGACTCAAAATTGCCATGTATTCCCCCGGTGTTTCGGTGAGCAGCAGCTTGCTCCACTCAAACTGCTCTGCGTAGCCTTTGACGTGGAGAATGCCGATGGTGCGGGCGATCGCTCTCCTGGAACCATACAGGACGTGGCGCACTGGCTCTCGCGGCAGCTCAGCAGCAGGTAGAGGAGCGGCGGCATCGGACAGGAATTCTTCAGACATGGGCGGATGGGTCTTGAGGAACATCCGCACGATAGGGGAAGCGTCGGAGCGGGATTAGGAGGAAAACTTTACGCTGTGAACGGTGGATACCATTGCTTGAACCCTTGATTAGTTGCTAACAATAGAAGCGGCTGTATTGATTCCTTGTATGCAGCTTTCAGCTTATCCAAATCAAGCAAGTCGCTCTGATTCTGGATTCTCAGATCGTTAATGTAAACTTCAACTGCTTTTCTCCATTCACCACGCGACATCTTTTCGTGGCAGATTCTTAGACCAAGATGCTGTGCTGAGACAAATTTCTCAAAAGCTTGAGTTGGGGGCAAATTGTTTGATTTAGATGAATTAACTTCAGGAGTTGTTGGCACTAAGTTCCACAACTGATCATGAGCAACAAACGACCAGGGTAAATAATGATCTAAAGAAAAATTAGAGATGTCTAATTTCTGTCCTGAATAAATGCAGTGGAAATCGGTATTCTCCAAAACAATTCTCCAGTAAGCGCTTTGCCTGGATAGAGATTCCCTCTTAATTGGCGCAAATAGTTTATTGACTAATCCAGGCGTACTTGGGTTGCGTCGTTGCATATATTGAAGCCATTCCCATGCTGCCCAACCACGAATAATCGTGTAGTGCTTTTCAAGGTAATCTACCCAGGAAGGATGAAGGATGATTGAATTGCAAGAGCTATAGCTGTCGGAATCAAAACGATACAAAGGCTTGGAGTCGTTGAAGCGTGCTTCGGCAACTCTGGGTACAAAAACTTCCAAACTATTTCGCTTGTTCTGTCGTGAAAATTCAGCCAACTCCTGATCAAAGAATGGAGCAAGCAGCAGGAATGGAACATATCGCTGTAATTTCCTGGTAATTTTATTCAAATCATGTTCTTGAATTGATTGTCGCAATAGCTTTTTATCTGTATCAGTGAACTTGAGTACAGGTTCTTCAATGTTTAGCGGCAATGAATCCAAACATTTTGTAATTTGGTCCTGTTTTCCAAATGACAGCTTGAAGTAGGTGTGAGGAAACCAGGCATTTGCCAACATCTCAACTGCTAACTCTTGAAAAGTAATTGATCGAGAGGCGTCAAATTGATGTCGTTTCAAAATATCTAAAATAGAAATAAAGAAAACATATTTATAAGAATTTGTAGTGTTTGAGAATAATCGGGAAAGTGCAGCAACGTTTATCCCCTTGGCAGTAGGGAGTCGCCTGGGGTTGGAAGCATAGTATCCTGACGCTTCTTCCGTCATCTGAGCAAATTAAGAGAAATGCTTCTGTTCAAAGTTACTCAGAAAAAAGTGAATGTGCAAACAATTAAGCGGTAACCTATTCCCTGTCTGAACTAAAGCTATCCGGCAATTCTTTGAGTGTCACCCCCAAAGCATCACAGAGCGCTTTCATCTGAGGTACCGTCAAACTGGCTGCGCCCGTTCCTCGCTCCCAATTGCTGATGGTTTTGCTGCTAACGCCAATGAGTCGTGCCAGCCCTTCCTGAGATAAGCCAACTCGCTCACGTAGCTCTCTTAAGGTCGGTTGTTCTGGACTGGGTGAACTCTGCATTCTTGAACGTTTTACTCTAACTGCTTGACAACGGAAAGTATTTCCTAGAATATTGTTCTAGTAAAACTCTTGAGTGAGAACCACTTCGCGCTCCGTGAGGCACTATTGCTAGTGTCTCATCTGGTTTTGCTTTACTTCAAGTATTTCATCAGACTTTATGAGCCATCTCAATGTCTGGGCAGTCGTGCGTCTACTGCCCAATATGCAGCGTGTCGTCGTTAACCGTTTTCGTCGCCGAGGAGATGCGGAGAATTACCTGATCATTCTGCGGCGTTATGTTCAAGACGCTAACCTGATAATCGTGTTTGATCCACCCTCCAGCGAGATTAACCCTGATGCCCACTCCAGGAATTTCGAGAAATCGGGCACATCTTCGTCATCGTCCAGGAGTGATCCAAGCGCCTGAATCAACGGTCTGTTGGGAGTTGCCATATCTTGCTCGTAAGCTTTTTCCAGTAGTTCGATAGATGTTTCCCAGCAGCGATACACCTGATAAGACAACTCCACCTCTGTTTTTATCGGTGGCCTGGTGTCCGAGAGATGCGGTTTTGCCGATCGCTGCTCAATTACACCATGCCTCGCCAAAACATCCAACTGTTGCCGTAGCTGCTCTTTGTTAATCCCTAAAACGCTTGTCAGTCCCTTTTCCGCGTCAACGATCGCATCCACGAGCACAGCGGGTTGTTTCTGAAAGTCACGCTCCCAAACTTTTGCTAACAGGTATCCAACAGTGTAGGGATTCGACAGATCTGGATGACCGATTGAGTAATTCTTACCGACTGGAGTGAGAAACTGGCTTCTGGCAAGCGCTCCCTTCTCGGCATATGTTTTCAAAATCAACTGAGCATTCTTTCGTAATGTTTCAGGTGACTCTGATTGAAACACATGAATACAGGACTCAGATAATTCGACTTGACTGAACTCTGAATGTTCTGATAGAAACTCATACACAAAATATTTCCACAGGCTGCGATCGCCACTACTGACATGAAAGTGGATTAACCAATCCGTGACGGTTGCCTCCAGGTAAGGATCTTTACCTATAACCAATGTGCCTTCGGGAGTTAACCCCTGCTCATTCAGCAAATTCGCTGCGA
>JBIKWV010000206.1:0-7116 GCA_044356135.1 Elainellaceae cyanobacterium | reverse complement strand
CGGGGGATCTGCGGAAGCTGAATTGCGTCAGATTGCTGAACAGCAGCAGGTCACCGATCGCGTCATCTGGCGTGATTCGATTCCTCACCATGAGGTACCCGAAGTGTTGTCCCAGTTCGATGTGCTGGTGCTCCCGTCGCGCACCAGTTCTACCTGGAAGGAGCAGTTCGGCCATGTGCTGATCGAGGCGATGGCGATGGGCATTCCGGCAGTGGGTTCCGACAGTGGCGAAATTCCCAATGTGATTCATCGCGCTGATCTGGTGTTTCCGGAGGGGGATGCGATCGCCCTCGCTGTCATCCTGCAGCAGATGGTGAATGAACCGGGATGGCGGGAGGAAGTTGCCCGATACGGTTTTGAGCGGGTGCAGCAGCACTATACCCACGACCGCATCGCCGCTCGATTGATTGATCTGTGGCGATCGCTCCTCGAATCACCAAAAACCGTTGCCCCACTGGCGATCGAACTGTCCCGAACTCACTAACGCGATCAGGAGAGAGTGAATGCGCATCATCATGGCGCGGCCAATGCCCAATTTCAGCATGGATGTGTATGCGGATGAACTCATCAAAGAACTCCGCAATCTCTACCCGGTATGGGATTTGCTTCCCTGCTTGCCGCAGGCATGGGATAGACACAGTCGTTCGGCAGTAGTGCGAGCAGGCAAAGCTTACGAGCGGTTTTGGGGATTTCCACAGCGGGTTGCACGACAGACGGCAGATTTGTTCCACATCATCGACCACAGCGAAGCCCATATTGTGCGCTGGTTGCGGAAAACGGGCAAGCCAGTGGTGGTGACCTGTCATGACCTGATCAACTACTACTACCAGCAAAATCTTCAGGGGTCGGTGCAGGTTCCTCTGCTCAGCAACGGCTTATGGGTCAACTCGGTGCGTGCGATGCAGCAAGCCGATCGGGTCATCGCCGTGTCCAGTGCAACCGCCCAAGATATGACTCGACTGTTGCAAATTCCGCCAGAAAAAATTGAGGTCATTCCTAATGGAGTGGATGCAGCCTTTCGCCCCTTGCTTCCCACTCAAGTTTCCACAATTCGTCAATTCCACCATCTCACTGATGATGCTTTCTGCATTCTGAACGTGGGTTCTAATCATCCCCGAAAGAATATTACAGCAATTCTCAAAGTTATTGCAATCCTCAAGCAGAAGAATATCCCAATTCAATTCTGGAAGGTTGGCGCAAACTTTACTGCCGCTGAGCAGCAGCTCATTCAGGCGGAAGGCATTACATCCCTAGTGCGATATCTGGGCAATCCTGATCAATCTGGATTAATCGAACTCTACAACGCGGCAGATTTGTTGCTGGCACCGTCCTTTCATGAGGGATTTGGGCTAACCCTGCTGGAGGCAATGGCCTGTGGCACACCCGTCATGACCTCCAATGTTTCTGCGATGCCAGAGGTTGTGGGAGAGGCAGGGATTTTGGTTAATCCGCACCAGCCCGAAGTGATGGCAGAAACAGTTGCGGCATTGATTCGAGATCCGCAGCGCCAGCGCGAGCTGCGGCAGCAGGGGCTGGCCAGAATTCAAGCGTTCACCTGGGAAAATAATGCCAGAAAAGTTGCAGAGATCTACCAACGTTTGGTTGATTCCCGCCCCCTTCAAAAAAATGGTTTAGACTCGTCTTTCGAAGAGGTTCACCGATGAAAGTTCTACTTTCTGCTTATTCCTGTGAACCCGGCAAAGGTTCTGAACGAGGGGTCGGGTGGAACGTGGTGCGAGAGATCGCCCGATACCACGAAGTTTGGGTTTTAACTCGCCCGGATGAGAGTAAAGCGGCGATCGAAGCTGAGCTGGCTCGCAACCCGGTTCCCAATCTCCATTTTGTTTACTTTACGCTGCCGCTGTTGGGAGGACTCTGGCGACTGGGATCCTCCGGTGCGATGCAGATTCACTACTACCTGTGGCAGATTCAGGCTTATTTTGTTGCCCGTCAGTTGCATCAGGAAATTGGGTTTGATGTGGCGCACCACGTGACCTTTGTTAAATATTCCACCCCCAGCTTTTTGTCATTGCTGCCGATTCCATTTATCTGGGGACCCGTGGGGGGGGGGGAATCCGCCCCTGCTCCCTTCTGGAAAGATTTCGGTTGGCGTGCCCGACTCTACGAACTGGCGCGGGATGCTGTTCGCAGACTGGGGGAAGCCGATCCGTTTGTCCATCTCACTGCACGCCGCAGTGCAGTCGTTCGAGCAACTACTGAAGACACTGCCAAATGTCTCTATCGGATGGGAGTTAGTTCCGTACAGATCGTCTCAGAGTCGGGGTTATCGAAAGTGGAAATTGAGCGGTTGGGCCAATTTGAGTTGAGTGAGCGCAGTCCCCTGCGATTTATCAGCATTGGCCGATTGCTTCACTGGAAAGGTTTCCACCTGGGATTGCAGGCATTTGCGGCGGCCAATTTGCCGGACGCGGAGTACTGGATTGTGGGGGATGGAGCCGAATCGGATCGGTTGCATCAGCTTGCTGAGCAGTTGCAGATCACCGACCGGGTGAAATTTTGGGGCCAATTAGATCGAGAGGAGGTCTTGATGCGGCTTGGGGAAGCACAGGTGCTGGTGCACCCCAGTTTGCACGATTCCGGTGGTTGGGTGTGTCTGGAGGCAATGGCAGCAGGTCGTCCAGTACTTTGCCTGAACCTGGGCGGTCCATCTGTTCAGGTAACCGAAGAAACGGGCATTCGCGTGGCAGCACAGGAGCCTGAGCAGGTTGTTCAGGATTTAGCCACGGCAATGCGGCGTCTGGCTTTTGATGCTCCCTTGCGGGTGCGGATGGGGAAGGCAGGGCGGCAAAGGGTGCAGCACCACTTCACCTGGGAGGTGTCCGGAAAACAGGTGAACCAACTATACACCACTCTTTTAAAGCAGGAGGAAAGATGCATATCCTGATTGTTGCACTGCATCGTCCCAAGCAACCGACAGGTGTTTGCCGTCATGCGGCAAATCTAGCACGCTGCCTGATGGCATCCTCCCGAATTGAACAAGTAACACTAGTTGTGGGTGCGTGGCAGCAGCACTACTTCCAGGAGGTATTTGGTCTCGACCATCCTAAACTAAAACTTGTGGGTGTGGACGTTAAAAATTCGTCCCTCCACCGCAATCTCTGGTACTTGTGGGGATTGCCCCGTCTGATGGAGCGACTGGCCCCCGATCTGATTCATCTGTCATTTCCAGTTCCCTTCTGGCGATCGCGCTTCTCTTGCCCGGTTGTTTCAACGATTCACGATCTGTATCCCTTCGAGATTCCCAAAAACTTTGGTTACCCCCAGGTCTGGTTTAATCAGCTCTTTTTACGCCTCTGCGTAGCGCAGAGTGATGGGTTGACCTGCGTTTCAAATGTCACCCGGCAGGCACTGCTCAAATATTTCCCTGAAATTGCCCTCAAAAAACCTGTGAGTGTGGGGTATAACTACGTTGATCTGCACGCAGTTCAGCCCACCCCACCTCCTCTACCTGAGTTGAGCGAACCTTTCCTGTTGACTGTGGCTCAGCACCGTAAAAATAAGAATCTGGATTTGTTAGTTCGATCATTTGCAGCGATTGACCCTCAGATCACCTTACAACCTGCATTGAAGCTGATTATGGTGGGGAGTCCCGGCCCTGAAACAGAGGGGATCTCGACCTTGATCCAGCAACTTCACCTGGAGAAGCGAGTATGGATGCTATCATCCCTGACTGATTCTGAGTTACGCTGGCTTTACCAGCAGTGTGAACTATTTGTTATGCCATCTTCTACCGAAGGATTTTGTCTGCCCCTGGTAGAAGCATTGTGCTGCGGTTGCCGAGTGGTCTGTTCCAATATTCCAATTCTGCGAGAGGTAGGTTCCAACCAAAGCTTCTACTTTGACTTACAGGAGCAACCACTTCATCAACTGGTGGCGGCGATCCATACTTCCCTGCGGCAACCCCGCCGATCAGACGATTACATTAATCCTCGATTCACTCGGGAAGCAGCAACGGCACAATCACTCGATTTCTACTCCAAATTCTTACCGCTAAACAAATAGTATAGCGTTTCTCACGCTGGTGCAAAGGGGGCAGGGGGCAGTGTCCCCTGCGTGGGGGTTTCACCCCTACACCCCTCTCTCTCACCCCTGAGAATTGCTATAGCCCATCGCAATCTTGTTTTTATGCTGCAAGCCACATTACCCAAAAAGCGAGAAGGTTTTCTACGTAGCTCGACGCTGATGTTGATCGCCTTTGCGACCGCCTTCTTCCCTCGCATTGTTGAATCTCTGGGCCTCCCCGCCATTATCAACTTCCTGCATTTTGCTGTCGTACCAGTCGCAGTGGGTATTGTCATTGTCAGCGCCCGCTCCCAGAAGCATAAGCAACTGGAAATTACGCGGTTGCTGTTGATAGGAGCGTTTATCTTATTAACGGTAATGACTGCTAGTGCCTTATTAAATAATGCTGGAATTATCAATCTCTTGATCAACTATTTGATTCTGGCTGAGCCATATATTTTTCTGGCTGGGATCATCTGCATCCCTCTTTCCAGTAAGGCACTCCAGAAAATTCGTTTCTGGCTGATGGTGTTTGCCGCTTCAAATCTTGTGATTGCGATCGTTCAATATCACATGATGGTTTACGGGTTTATGGTTCATCCCGTGATGACACTGCAGGACAATGTTCAAGGTGTGTTTTACTTGTCAGGGGCAGGTAACTATGTATCGGCTGCTGTTTCGCTTAGTTTTGCGCTGTACTTCTTCTTCAAGTTTAGGCATCTTGCCCTGTGGATTCGAGTTCTGGTTTTACTCGCTGCCTTCTACCAGACTCTGTTATCAGACTCCAAGCAGGTTTTGCTGACCTTTATTGCTGCCTGGCTGATTCTGGTGCTCACCAAGGTTGGCAGATTGGGCCGCTTAATTGCCTATTTGATCGGGGCGATGGCCTTTATCTCAATTGCATATTGGGCAGTAATGAACATTGATTTTGAAGGGTTTGCTGCCTACAAATGGTGGCTCAGTCGAACTTCCCTCTACGCCCCTGATGGAGAAGGTACTCAAGCTAAAATGGCGGGTATTAATGTGGTACTGGCATACTCCAAAACCCCGGCAAATTGGTTACTGGGCTTAGGACCAGGACACACCATCGGACGGCTAGGTGGCTGGTCAATTCGAGAATATTGGAATTTGCTGGAGCCTTTGGGAGCAACTCGCCATCCGGTCAGCGCAGAAGGATACCATGTCATGACCACAAACTGGCTGGTGCTGGAGTCCTCCCTGTTTTCGCCAATGTTCACTTGGGGTGGTATCTGGGGAGACCAAGGCTTCCTGGGTTTACTGTCCTATTTGTTTCTGGGCTACGTGACCTGGAAGTTGGTTTGCAAAGACGATTTATCAAGGTTTCTGGTACTGACAATCATTGTATTTGGCTTAATCCTGACCCAGATGGAGGAGCCAGGACAAATGCTCACAATCGCCGCGATCATTGGATTGCGATGGCATGAACTTCAGCCAACAAAACGCATTCCAAAAATGCAGAGCCATGGCGCGCTGCGCTGATACAAGTACCCCAATTTGGTCCAAATTAGAGGCAAGTTGCTCTAACAAAGGGTAACAATGTTGGCCAAACGCAGGAAAGTGATGAAACCTGAAGGAAAGAAGCATTCAACAGGAGTTCATCACTATGAAAATCTCTCTCTATGGTACAACAGCTTCTAACCCACCCGCGATCAGCGATGCGTCCGCTTTTTCTCCCCGTGCGATTTTGGCAGGGATTGGGGTGAAACTCAGAGAACTGAACGTATTTGAACCGATTGCAAGCCAGGTCACAATTACTCAAAAGACCGTCAAATATACGCCCATCCAAAAACTTTGGGATGGATTCATCAATCTGCTGTGTGGGGCACACGGGATGGTAGAAACCGAGCAACGTCTACGCAATGACCCTGGCTTGCAGCAAGCTTTTGGTCAACAAGGGTGTGCCGAGCAGTCGGTGGTGCAACAGACCCTCGATGCTTGTGATGCCAACAATGTCGAACAGATGCACCAGGCGATGGACGTGGTCTACCGTCAGCATAGTCAAGGCTATCGCCACGATTATGCAGCGCAGTTGCAACTGTTGGATATGGATATGAGTGGACAACCCTGTGGCCCCAAAGCAGCCTTTGCCAGCAAAGGGTATTTTGCGGGCGAACGCAATCGGCGCGGGCGACAATTGGGCCGAGTGAGCGCGAGTCATTATGGGGAGATTATGGTGGACCGCTTGTTCGATGGCAAAACCCAACTGTTTGGGGCGCTGCAACCGTTGATGAGGGCGGCTGAGACAACGCTATAGTTAGACGACGATGCAGTGAAACGCAGCCAAACAGTGATTCGCATTGACCGAGGAGGGGGCAGCCTCGACGATGTCAATTGGCTGTTGCAACGGGGCTATCGGGTGCATACCAAAGATTGTTCTGCGGCTCGCTCTAAGCAATTAGCCGAGACTGTCCAGCAGTGGGTCGATGCCCCTCAGCATCCGGGGCGACAGGTGGGATGGGTGCAACAGGCTCCGAGCGACTATGTCAGCTTTGTGCGGCGAATTGCCGTGCGCTGTCGTAAAAACAATGGTCAATGGGGCATTGGTGTGTTGGTCTCAACATTGTCCGAGCAGCAACTGCGGCAACTGTCGCCTCTGCCACTGAACCCATCCGCCCCCCACGCCCTCTTGTTCGCCTCTGTCTACTTCTATGACCAACGAGGGGGAGGGATCAAAACCTCGCTCAAGCAGGATAAACAAGGCTTAGGCATGACCAAACGCAATAAAAAGCGGTTTGAGGCCCAGCAGATGCTGGTGCAACTCGGTGTTCTCGCCCACAATGTCACGCTGTGGGCGAAACAATGGTTGCTACCATCGGCTCCCAAACTCCGTCCTTTAGGCGTGCTCCGTCTCGTGCGCGATGTCTTCACCACCAGTGGCCAATTGGTGTTCGATGCCCTTGGAAAACTGGTGGAAATTCGCCTTAATCCTGCCGATAGTTGGGCCAGACTTCTGGCTCAGAGTCTCGCTGCTCTGCTGCAACCTGACCACGTTGCCGTTATTTTGGGCAAAACTTAGGTACTGGACTTTTGACTATTTTTTCTACAGTGCCGCGAAACGCCCTCTGCGAGGGC
>JBIKWV010000205.1:0-7122 GCA_044356135.1 Elainellaceae cyanobacterium | reverse complement strand
ATTCGCCATGCCCGAATGCTGACCTCCCCTTTTGCATTCTTGCGGGGGGCGGCGGCGATCATGATTCAGGACATCGGCTCTGCCGCGACAACAGGAATTTCCGTGCAGGCGTGTGGCGATATGCACGTCTCAAACTTTGGGGTGTTTGCTTCAGCGGAGCGAAACCTGATTTTTGGCATCAACGACTTTGACGAAACCTTACCGGGAGCCTGGGAATGGGATATCAAGCGACTGGTGGCCAGTGCGGTAGTGGCAGGGCGGTATCTGGAAGCAAACCGGGGTCAATGTGAGGATGCGGTGCGGGCGATCGTCCAGACATACCGCCAGCAGATGAATGAATACGCCGAGATGGGCTATCTGGATGTGTGGTACGAAAGCATTACTGGGGACGATCTGATCCAAAAACTGCCGGATGACCTTCAGAAGAATGCGTTTCAGCGGCTGCTGAAAGTGCGGGAGCGCAATCATCTGCAAGTATTGGATCGAATGACCAGTCTGGTGGATAACCAGTACCACATTGTTGAAGATCCGCCGCTGGTGGTACGGCTGGAAACGCTGGTGCAAAGGCATTTCTCCGAGGAAGAACTGCGCCTGCTGATGCAGGACTATTACAGTTCCTTGAGTGGCGATCGCCGCTATCTGCTGTCCCAGTACCAGGTGCTGGATGTCGCCCGCAAAGTTGTGGGGGTAGGAAGTGTGGGCACTCGCTGCTGGGTGATTTATCTGGCAGGGAAAGACCACAAAGATCCACTGTTTTTGCAGGTGAAGGAGGCCCAACCGTCAGTGCTGGCTCCCTACTCCGAGGTGTTCTGCAATCACCGAATGCCAGACAACCACCAGGGGCACCGGGTGGTGATTGGGCAGCGGTTGATCCAGGGAGCGCCTGACATTTTTCTGGGATGGGGAGATCTGGGGGGAGTGAACTATTACTTCCGGCAATTGCGCGATATGAAGGGCGGCGTCAAGCTCGAAAAAGGCAAAATATCCCCTGCAAGATTCCCTGATTACTGCAGGTTGTGTGGTTGGGCACTGGCACTGGCCCATGCCAAGTCGGGGGATGCAGCGATGCTGGCGGGGTATGTGGGAAAGAGTGAGGCTCTGGACGATGCGCTCGTTCAATTTGCCTTTGCCTACGCCGACCAGACAGAACAGGACTATGAACGCCTGGTCAGGGCGGCCCAGGAGGGCAGAATTCCCGTGGACGCGGAGTAGTGGTCAGTCAATTAAAAATTGACGGGTTGACCAGGTGATATGCCGCTCTCCGCGCGGCATATCACCCGACAAATATTGCTTGACTAAAAGTAGGGTCAGGAAAGCGGGGGCAGACAATCCCTCAGTGGTCAGGGGCTGCAAATCTTCCAATCCTGGCACGTTTCTTGCAGGTTCATGAACGTCTCCTGACCCTGAACGATTCTCCAGGCAATCTCGATCGCCTGCTTTTCTGTATCCGTCAGCTTCCAGGAGAGGGGGGGCGCATAGCCTTTGCGCTGGTTATAGAAGGCTTTGCGCTGTTTGTGAACCGCTTTCCGTGCGCCAAGATTAAATCCGGTCACGTCCATATCGTTGAAGTCGTCCGATGACGGAAAAAAGATGGGACAGTGTCGAATCTCGACAGCAGATTCCCACTTCTTGGTCAGTAATTCAATGGCGGTAAGGGTACGAGAAATCTGGGTGCTGTCGCGCACGGCATACATAGCCTGAAGCGGCCCGACGGTTTCCATAAACCAGCCTTTCGCGGCTTCCCGTGGTTTTGCTTCCTCTGGCGCTTCGGGAAAGGCGTTAATTTGTAGCAGCAGCACGTTCCGAATTTTAGCCACTGCTATCAGGCGTTCAAGCTCCCGGTCGAGCCACTCCACCACGGTGACAATCCCAGAGTTATCAAAGTAGCCCCCATCTGCAATGTGAAAGTCACCGTTCGCGTTCTTCAGGTTATTCCGACAGATGGGAGAAACGTAGGGAAAGGTGGCCGATAGGCGAGCGGCAGTCACAATTTCCAGGTCAAAGTCAGCATAGAGACTATTAAAATCGGTGACCTGCCTTCCCTTCGCTCTATCGAACGTCATGGGTGAAATCAGGAAGCGGCGACCATCTTCGACCAGCGTTGCGTTAAAAACGGGAATTGGAATTTGCCCTGAGAGAATCTGCTGTTTCCAGGTTCTCAGGGTCTTCCGCTGCTTCGGGTTTGGATCTCTGGTTTCACCCAGCCAGTCCAACTCGATGGCATATCCCCGATCAAGAATCTGGTTTTCTAGAAGGGGTTTTTGGGTCAGAGTTGACGAAAAAAAAGGGAGTCCCAGAACACTCCACAAATCTGGATAGGCCATGCCCCACCCGACTGCATCCAGACTATCGGAGGTTGCTCCCCTCAACGCAGCCGCCAGTTCAGCTCGTTCAGGGTAACCGTCAGGGCCAAACCGATCCAGATAGTGCATCACGCCAACAGAGCCACCGGAAACCGAACTGATCAACCCGATCGCTCTGGTAAAATCTGGCCCCAGGAGTTCCTGTAACCCTTTCAATACCTGAACCGTCCATCCTGCCGCCTGAATGCCTCCCCCACTGGCGCAGACCACAATCAGGGTACGATTGTCTTCGGGTTGAAAGCTCAATCGCTGTTGCACTGCTTCGATGGTTGCATCCGCATCTGGCTTGTCCTGGCGATCGGTGGGCAATAGTCTGAAGTAGTGGTCTACCTGCCAGAACCAGTAGCTGAACCCGGAAAGAAACAGCAATAGCAGCACCACTGGAATCCGATAGTCATCCAGGTAGAAGGCCATTCCAGCAAACAGCAGCGTCAGATTCCAGCCAATGATCATGATAAATAGAAGGGCCGGGACTTCGTATCGCCTGGGGTCAGGTTTGGGCTGAAATAGTCGAAACAGAATGACATAGACCGCAAATCCGAAGAGGAAGAAACCCAAGCCCGCAATGTGGATTGCCTGAATCTGTCCCTCCCCATTCAGATACCCGGCGGGATTGCCGTTGGTTAAATAGGTAACGACCCGCCCCAGCGCTCTGGCTACTGGCGGATCGGCGATCGGCAGTAGCGCCACCCCCAGCCGGATGAAGTAGGTCAGCGACAGCAGCAGCAAACTTCCCAGTCCTCCCACCAGCGCTTCTCTGAAGAGGCGCTGTTGATTGGCCTCAGAGGAGCATTCTCTGATAGAAAGGAGTGTGGCTGCCATACAGACAGGAGTTGCCAGCAGCAACGTCAACTCGTACTGCCAAAAATCACCGTGAAACCATCCCGTGGCTGGATTCTCCTGGATCAGGTACGTCATTAAAAAAAGTAACGCGATGAATGGGAAACCAAACATTAACGCCGATTGCCGCCACTTCTGGGTCTCCGCTGGCTGGAGCAGCTCCTCGGACTGGAGGGTCGCCAGGGTAATGATGACGGGCAGTGCCAGCAGCAGGAGTGTGGCGTAGCCCAGCCACGGCAGTGGTGGAATCGGTGCGACGTTAAATCTCAACCAGGCATTTTCGAGAATAATGCGGGCCACCAGGGTCACCGCCAGCCCTACCATCGTGGCACTCATATAGATTTGCGGCAGTTGCCAGGGAGAACGATCCCGCATGACAAACAGATTTCTCAGCATGGGCCGCAGCGCCGTCAACGCCGCCTGGGGCATCAGGGAGAGAAAGGCTCCGGCAATAATAGGCACTCGCAGATGGTAGAGATATCGCCAGAAATCGCGATCGCTCCCCAGCCAGAGATGCACCGTCGCCACCAGACCCATGACCCAGACCACCCACCGATTGCGGTTGATGGACTGGATAGCCATTTCAAAAATGCCCTTTTGCATCGCAGGCTTTCCGGGTGAATTTCATCCTCTATTCACCCTTATTCTTTCCGATTCCGCAAAGGTTGCCAGTACCCTCGTGGGTGCGTTTCATGAAAATTTGTGAATAGTAGGCCGTGGCATCCGGCAGCAACAGTTTGCAACTTCGCCATTATTTGTTGTGCCGAATGCCGCACCCCTACAGAGGAAAATTGGCTTTCACAAACGCCTCAGCTTGCGTCAGGCGGATGCTTTGCAGCTCTTCAGAGGCGGAATCGCTGCGCTCCGTCTCACCCAACTCCCCGTCCAGGGTTGCCGCCAGTAGTGTGTCCAAAATTTGCTTGTACTGTTTGCCCGGTTTGTAACCCATTCGCTTCAGATCGTTGCCGTCCAGCGGTGGTTTGACCTGCGACCAGTCCACCAGGTACTTCCAGAGAATGCGTCTGACCGAGCGAGGTGCACGAGTTGCCAGCAAAATCAGCGTCTCCAGGTTGTACTGCTGGAGGAATTGAACGATTTGACTGGGGCGATTGATGCACCACTGGATGCCCGATGCGTCGCATTCGGCCAGCCCTTCTGCCACCTGGGCTTCGGTTGTTTCCAGCGCCTCCAGACGGGCGATCGCCTCCGCCGCGAGCTGAAACCCGGAGGCTACTTTTCCCCGTTCTGAAGGCTCCAGATAGGCAATGAGAATTTCCAGCAAAACTTCCCAGTGCTCCAGGGAAGACGGATGGGGAAAGCGTTTCAGCCAGCGATCGCACAGTCGGAGCTGCCACCACAGCGTTCGGTTCAGCTCCAGGCTGGGGTGAATGCAGCGCAGTGCGTCCAGGTTGGCCAGCAGTTGGACGGCATCCTTCCAGTAGGGCGCTTCCAGAATGAACTGGAGTTCTCGCTTGAGGCGCGTTTGCAGAGCAGGGGTGCGCTCCATTTCCGACTGGGTGCGGTGGTAGATACCGCTGGCGATCGCATGGCGAATATACCCCTCCGTCTGAGGTTCGATCAGGAAACCCAGCCGCACCGCGAATCGCACCGCCCGGTAAATGCGCGTGGGATCTTCGATAAAACTATTGGCGTGGAGTACCCGGATCTGGCGATCGCGCAGATCCACCAGTCCGCCAAAAAAGTCCAGCAATTCCCCTTCCTGGGGGGGGGTCAGCCGGATGGCCAGCGCATTGATTGTAAAGTCCCGTCGATAGAGGTCCTGCCGAATCGAGCTGGCTTCCACTTCGGGATTCGCCGCCGGATAGGGATAGAATTCCGTGCGGGCCGTCGCAATATCAATCCACAGCGAGTCTAATTGCGGGTCGTTGTGCCACAGCAGCGCCGCTGTCTGAAAACGCCCATGAACTTGCAGCCGCACCCCTTTGTATTTCTCCTGCAGGGCACGGGCCAACTCCACACCCGCCGCCGATTCTGCGGTGCGATGAAAGCCATCCACCACCAGATCAATATCCGGCAGCAGGGGAGTCCCGCCTCCGGAGAGCAGCAGGTCGCGCACCGCCCCCCCCACGACGTAGAGGTGCCAACCCCGACTTTCTGCCTCTCTCGCCGCTGCCTTCAGCAAATTCCAGAGGGCAGGATTGAGGCGATCGCCCAGCATTTCCAGCATCACCTGAGGCAGTGGGCAAAAGTCGCGCTGGGAGGGGGAATCGCTGCGTCTCTCACCAATACTTTTCTGCTGGTGCAGTTGGCGCAGCACGTCGGTACGGGTGACAATGCCCACCAGTTCGCCCTTATCCAGCACCGGGAGCCGCCCAATGTCGTAGGTCACCATCAGCTCCTCAATTTCGGGCAGGGTGGTCTCCGGAGCAATGGTTTTCAGGTGCGTCGTCATGTACCCCTTCACCGGGGCATGGCTAAATCCGTGGTGCAGGGCAATATCCAGATCCCGCCGGGAAATCACCCCCAGCAGGTGGTCATCGGTATCTACAACGGACAGGCCAGAATGCCCATAGCGCAGGAGAATTCGCTGAGCCTCGGCGATCGTTGTTTCTGGACGAATCGTGCGAACCGGGGAGGACATCAGGTCGCGGGCGCTGGGGGGATGGGGCATCATGCCGCGTAGCTCCGCCAGCAGTTCCCCTAATAATCGCTCCGGGTCGGTCGCTCGGACGGTGAGAGCTGCTGCTCTAGGGTGCCCGCCCCCTCCGTGGGGTTGGAAGAGTTCGCTCAGGTTCACGCCATCACCAACGGTCATACTGCGCGATCGCCCAATTACCGTCACCCGCTCTTCCCCAGCTTCGGTGCGCCCGTAGCGTGAAGCCAGCAGCAGCACGTCAGTTTCCGTCAGGGTCATCAGGTGGCTGGCGAGGCTGGAAAGCCCTGGCACGTATTCGTCAGAGGGCAACAGCACCCAGGCCAATGTGTACCCCCGGACGGTCTCCGTGTGTAGTTTCTCCAGGGCAACGGTAAGTAAATCCTGGAGCTGGGGAGAGAGACCGGGTTCCACGTATTCGGCGATCGCCCTCAAACTGGCCCCCTGCTCCATCAGCCAGGTGAGCGCTTTTGCATCGCGCACGGTGGCGTGGTCATAGGTCAGAGAACCGGTGTCTACATGAATTCCCAGTGCCATTGCGGTGGCTTCCATGGGCGTGAGAGTTACTCCTGCGTCCTGGAGCTGCTCGGCGATCAGGGTGGTGGTGGCTCCCACAGGCTCAATGATTTTCTCAGTGGCAGGGATGTCGCCCCCGTCTTCTAAGTGGTGGTCATAGAGGGTGATGGGAATGGGAAGATCCAGCCACTCGGCAGCTTTTCCGAGGCGATCGCGCCACTGGGTATCTACGACGGTGATGGAGCGAACGTGATCCACGTTCACCGCCCGCCGCTCGATCAGGGGGTACTCATCCCGGTGCAGAGCCAGGAAGTTGCCCACTGTCGGGTGACTGCCTCCGGTCAACACGATCCGCGCCCCTGGATGCAGCCGGGTCAGCCCGATTGCGGCTCCCAGCGTATCGAAGTCGGCGGTCATGTGACAGAGAATGAGATCCATGCTCCAATCTTGACAGACAATCTCCCGCAGCGACCCAATTTCTGATAGCTTATCTACTGAGGGCTGAGATACTTTCGGGCTGCCCGTGCTGTTTGGGAGGACCACAATGACGTTTATATTCCAAATTTTCCTGTTTCTGCTGGTGGCGATGTCTTTTGTGATGGTGATTGGCGTTCCTGTTGCCTACGCCTCTCCGCGCAACTGGGATCAGTCGAAGAAGTTGCTGTATGTGGGTTCCGCCATCTGGGTCGGCCTGGTGGTGATTGTCGGGGCGCTCAACTACCTGGTGGTCTAGGGTTGGTTTAGCCTGAGATTTCTTTAAGATGGAGTGTCGCATTGCACCGCGCTGAG
>JBIKWV010000204.1:0-7139 GCA_044356135.1 Elainellaceae cyanobacterium | reverse complement strand
ATGGGTTGGCCACACAACCCCAAATCCCCGTCGCGGCGTCCCCGGGCCCGCCGCTACTGGTATTTGGGGATATCACCTAAACTCCCACATCCGCATCAAACCGAATCATCTCCAAACTCCGATCGCCATACACCCCTTCAATCTGCTGACGGCAGCAGGCGATCGCAAACTCGTTCAGTTCCTCCGGCTCAATACCGTACATTTCCTCGAAGACATTGGCTTCCACACGACAGAAGCGGGGGCGATCGTCATAAATCTTGCACTCACGGGTGGTGTGGTCGAAGTTGATACACCACCCGTCGATGCCGACCATACTCAGGTACTGCTCCAGTTCATCGGGCGTCAGATACAAATCTAGATCGGGACGGTCTGCCGGGTCGAGGTTGCAACACGCACCACACTGTTTCACACAACGCCAGGTAGCCATCAGAGATCCATCAACGCATCTTTCCCAGACTAGCGCAGTGCTACCGGATGCCGCTGACCCCGTCTCAGAAAATCTGCCTGAGATTCTGTAAACTTTCTAAGAATCATGCCCCCATTGCCCGGTACAATGATCCAAAGGTTCTCAGGTTAGACATCAAACTTTTAGATTCGATACGAGGCAGCAATGGATTTGATTAGCAATATCAACTGGGAAGCGATCGCGCAACTCACTCTGGTTGGCATGATCATGATTGCCGGACCCGTGGTGATTTTCCTTCTGGCAGCTCGCGGTGGAGACCTGTAGGGGTTTAGCATTTAGGCAGAAAATTGGGTAGAGATGTGGCACGGAGATTGGGGTGCCCCTTTGGCAGTCTGAGAAAGACAAAGCCATTAGGCCGCTGCACCAACTCAGAGGTCGAGATAGGCTCTACGGTCTGCTCAGCTATCTGAGTTTTGACACCGTATCTGTAGAAATACGGTTTTCAACGTACTACATCTCGCTCACTGTTTTTTGTAATTCAAGTTGATACTTTTATAAGTTCTTCAGATAGAGACTTCATTTATTTTTACTGAGCACTCTCTGCAAGTCTGATTTCTTAATTCTTAATTCAGAAGAAACCCTGGCAGGCGTTTCCGTTTGAAAGTGATAAGATTGCTGAGACTGTACTTCTTCTGAGGAACTGTTGTGATCCGCGCTGCAACTCTGCCTCTTCCGTCCTTTACTGAAGTTTCTGAAAATAGCCGTCTTCGGCTCTTCTCCGGTTCTGCCAACGTGCCACTGGCTCAAGAAGTCGCCCGCTATCTGGGGATGGATCTGGGACCAATGGTGCGCAAGCGTTTTGCTGACGGTGAACTCTACATCCAGATTCAAGAATCGATTCGGGGATGTGACGTTTACCTGATGCAGCCAACTTGCTTCCCGGTGAACGATCACCTGATGGAATTGCTGATCATGATCGATGCCTGCCGTCGGGCATCGGCACGGCAGATTACCGCTGTTTTGCCCTACTATGGCTACGCCAGAGCTGATCGCAAGACAGCCGGACGGGAGTCCATCACTGCCAAACTGGTGGCCAACCTGATTACACAGGCAGGTGCAAGCCGCATTCTGGCCATGGATTTACACTCCGCCCAAATCCAGGGGTATTTTGATATCCCCTTCGACCATGTTTACGGTTCCCCAGTCCTGATCAACTACCTGATCAGCAAGAACCTGTCGGACATCGTCGTAGTCTCCCCCGATGTGGGAGGCGTTGCCCGCGCCAGAGCCTTCGCCAAGAAGTTGAACGATGCACCACTGGCCATCATCGACAAGCGTCGTCAGGCTCACAATGTGGCCGAGGTGATGAACGTCATCGGTGATGTAGCAGGCAAAACTGCCGTTCTGGTGGACGATATGATCGACACCGCCGGAACTATCTCAGAAGCAGCCAGAATCCTTCGCCAGAACGGCGCACGTCAGGTTTACGCCTGTGCGACCCATGCTGTGTTCTCACCGCCAGCGGTTGAGCGCCTGTCCGGTGGCCTGTTTGAAGAGGTGATCGTCACCAATACCCTGCCTGTGCCCGAAGATCGTCGGTTCAAGCAATTGACCCTCCTTTCGGTGGCCAACGTTCTGGGTGAAACCATCTGGCGCATCCACGAAGACAGTTCCGTTAGCAGTATGTTCCGCTAAGGAGCACAAATTAAATAAAACCGAATTGTTTTTGAGAGAGGCGCGGCGAAGCTGCGCCTCTCTCAAAAGCAATTACAGGTTAATTTGTTGACGATCCTAAGGTTTAAAGCCTATCCGAAAACCCAAATTTTGGAAAGCGCGATGCTACAGCGTTGCGGTTTCCAAAATTTGGGTTTTCGGATAGGTACAAAGTAGGCGGCAGTTGCCTTGTGATGTCCTCATCAAAGGGGCAGCGATCGCCTAAGATGAAGAAATATTGCGTTATCGGGCACCCTATGGCTGCGAATGTCGAGATCTATACGTGGAGTTCCTGCCCTTTCTGCATCCGGGCAAAGGCACTCCTGAACAAAAAGGGCATTGAGTTCACCGAATACTGCATTGACGGCGATGAAGCAGCGCGAGCCAAGATGGCACAGCGGGCGAATGGTCGTCGTAGCCTGCCCCAGATTTTTATCAATGATCAACATATTGGCGGATGTGACGACCTGCACGCGCTGAACGCTCAAGGTCAACTCGATCCACTGTTACAGGCGTAGGAGACCCGGTGTGAAGTTTGCATTTATCATCGACCCGATTCAGAAGCTTGACCCCGGTCACGACACCAGCGTTGCTCTGATGGAGGCCGCTCAGGAGTTAGGGCACGAAATCTGGGTGACGGAGGCCAGCCATTTGAGCGTGGTGGATGGTAAAGCCTGGGCCATTCTGTCACCCGTCAAGCTATCACCCGTTCAACTGGTGGATGGCCTGTGGGTGGTAACTAACCCCTGGTATGAGGTGGGCGATCGCACCTTCTTGCCCCTGGAAAGCATGGATGCTGTCTTCATGCGCACCGACCCCCCGGTGAATATCCCCTACCTCTACGCCACCTACATCCTGGACTACATCGACCCTGCAAAAACCCTGGTGGTAAACGCACCCTCTGGACTGCGGGCAGCCAACGAGAAAATGTATGCGCTTCAGTTCACCGACGCCATTCCCGAAACCATCGTCAGCCACGACAAACAGGTGATTCGCCAGTTTGTTGAGAAGCAGGGGGCGGCGGTGATTAAGCCCCTGGGTGGCAAAGCAGGGGAAGGGATTCTCTTTGTTGAGCTGAGCGATCGCAACTGCAACTCTCTGATCGAGATCAGCACTCAGCAACACCGGACTCCCGTGATGGTGCAGACCTACCTGCCTGCTGCCAAAGACGGCGACAAACGGATTATTCTCCTGCATGGAGAACCAATCGGCGCTGTGAACCGGATTCCAGCATCTGGAGAGTTTCGCGGCAACATGGCGGTGGGCGGACGGGTGGCTGCCGTGGAAATTACTGAGCGCGATCGCCAGATTTGCGACCAGGTGGCCCCTATGTTGCGTCGCGATGGTTTAATTTTTGTTGGAATTGATGTGATTGGTGGGTATCTTACAGAGGTCAACGTCACCAGCCCAACAGGTATTCGAGAAATCGATCGACTGAGTGGCGTTCGACTGGGCTATCAGGTGATGGAATGGGTGATTGATTGGGCCAAGAACCGGGATCTCAATTAACCCTTCTTGGACAAATAATTCTGAGGTTTTCCACCGTATTGTCTAACACAGTTCCACTGATTGCCCTTTAGTAAGGTCGGGATCGAGCTTGTACTCAAACGATGTGTGATTAAGCCAGAGGCGTCTATTTTTTAGGAGAAATGGGATGAGGAATCAGCACAACCCCCTGTATGGTATTCCTGGTATAGGGCGGCGACAGTTTATCCAGTATGGGGCGATCGCCCTGGGTTCTGGACTGGTGGCCGCCTGTACCCAACAACCCCCCACCTCCGAATCTCCCGCCGCCAGCCCCGCTTCTCCCACCGCTGCGTCACCTGCTGCCAGCCCCACTTCTGGTGAGCTTCGCAAAATCACCTATGGCACCAACTGGTACGCCCAGGCCGAGCATGGCGGCTTCTATCAGGCAGTTGCCACGGGCCTCTACAAAGAAGCAGGGCTGGATGTCACGATCAAAATGGGCGGTCCTCAGGTGAACGGAACCCAACTCCTGATGGGAGGGGCGATCGACTTCTTCATGGGCTACGGCTCTGGTGCAATCAAGTCTCTGGAAGAAGGGATTCCCGCCGTTACCGTGGCCTCCATGTTCCAGAAAGATCCCCAGATTCTCATGGCGCACCCCGAATCGAATGCCAAGAGCCTGGAGGATTTGAAAGGCAAACCCACCTTTATTTCTGCCGCCGCCAACGTCACCTACTGGCCTTTCCTCAAAGCCAAGTACGGCTTCACCGATGACATGAAGCGGCCCTACAATTTTAACCCTGGCCCCTTCCTGGCTGACAAAACCGCCGTCCAGCAGGGCTACCTCAGCTCTGAGCCGTTGGCGATCAGGAAAGAGGGGGGATTTGAGCCGCTGGTCTTTTTGCTGGCAGATTCTGGCTACAGTCCTTACTCCACCACAATTGAGTGTAAGAAGGAGCTGGTAGAAAAAGATCCTGATCTGGTGCAGCGGTTTGTAGACGCCTCAATTAAGGGTTGGTACAGCTATCTGTACGGTGACCCGGCTCCCGCCAACGAGTTGATCAAGAAAGACAACCCCAAGATGACCGATGAGCAGATTGCCTATGGCATCGCCAAGATGAAGGAGTATGGCATTGTCGATTCTGGAGATGCGACGGCAAAGGGAATCGGTGCGATGACCGATGAACGCTGGAAGAATTTCTTCGATACAATGGCTTCTCAGGGCGTTTTTAAGAACGAAACGGATTACAAGCAGGCATATACGCTCCAATTCATTAACAAGGGGCCGGAGTACTACAAGTCTGGCCTGACATTGAAGTCCTGATTTTGAGCTGCTTGATCTTGCGTTGGAGTGGTCTGACACAGATAAAGTAGTGCATTAGCAAAGGATTCATTTCCTGTTGGGCGGGCATCTTGACCGCCCAGAAAGTTGGGCAGGCAAGATGCCCGCCCAACAATGTGAATGTACAGTTTTAGTTGGATCAAACCACTCCATCAGCAATGTTCTGCCTATCATCACCCGTGGTTCTCTCCTCATGTCTCTGCTACGTTATTGATAACGGCGGGTACTGCCCACCGACAAATTGGCATCCTACCCCCTTAAGGAGTTCCGTGTGAGTACCAGTTCTGCGTTTACGTTGAAGGACGTTAGCAAAGTCTACGCGAACGGCACCGTTGCGCTACAAAACCTGGATCTAACGGTGGGAGAGGGGCAATTCGTCAGCCTGGTGGGGCCATCAGGCTGCGGTAAAAGCACGGTTCTGCGGATGATCGCAGGTCTGGGCAAGATGAGTTCCGGGAGTCTTTATTGGGGCGGTAGTTCGCAGCAGCGACTGGCCTTTGTCTTTCAGGAAGCGGCATTGATGCCCTGGGCGACAGTTGAGGAGAACGTGCACCTACCGCTGAAACTATCTGGGGTGCCCAGGGCAGCAGCGACGACATCGGTGGCAGAAGCGATCGCCCTCGTCGATCTAAAAGGCTTTGAACACTGCTATCCCCGCGAACTGTCCGGCGGCATGAAAATGCGGGTGTCGATCGCACGGTCACTCGTCACCAAACCGGAAATTCTGCTGATGGATGAACCGTTTGGGGCACTGGATGAAATGACGCGGGGCAAGCTGAACAGTGACCTGCTGGAGCTGTGGCAGCAGAAACAGTGGACAGTCATGTTTGTCACTCACAATATCTACGAGGCGGTTTACCTCTCGAACCGGGTCTTGGTCATGGCGGCACGTCCGGGACGGGTGATTGCAGACGTGGCGATCGAGGCCCCCTACCCCCGTGACGCGGATTTTCGTACAACGCCGCTGTTTAACGACTACTGCAGGGAGATTTCCCACGCACTGGCTGCGGCCACAGGTGCGACCGTCCAGCCCTCTCCAGAATTACATTCCCAAACTTCTGTGGTGAATCAATTAGCATAATTGCCCCATGTTGAACCTGTTTGCCCCCTCCAAAATCGACGAAGATCTGACGGCGCAGAAACCACAAAAAAGAAATCTGGCCCAGTGGCTGATGTCTCCGGAACTACTGGCACCGTTGGCCGTCGGCGTGATCGTGCTGGTCGCCTGGGAGGCGATCGTGCGAATCTCAAATATTCCGCCCTACCTGCTGCCGGGGCCACTACTGGTGCTGCAAACCCTGGTAAGCGACTGGAATGAGCTGTTTCCCTCGCTGATGGTGACCATCAAAATTACTCTGGTCGCCTTTGTGCTAGCGGTGACCTCTGGGCTGGCGATCGCCGTCCTGTTTACCCAGAGCAAGTGGATTGAGCGCAGTTTCTTTCCCTACGCAGTGATTTTGCAAACCACCCCGATTGCGGCGATCGCCCCTCTGATCATTCTCTGGACGCGGCAGGTGTTTCCTGGCGACAGTTCAACCTTTGTGTCCCTGGTGATCTGCGCCTGGATCGTTGCCTTCTTTCCTATCCTGTCCAACACAACCCTGGGGCTGAACAGCGCCGACCACAACCTGACCAACCTGTTCCAGCTCTACAAGGCAAACCGCTGGCAAACCTTGCGCTACCTGCGGCTCCCCAGTGCCCTCCCCTACTTCCTGGGGGGCCTGCGGATCAGTGGAGGGCTGGCGCTGATTGGAGCGGTGGTCGCAGAATTCGTTGCCGGGACGGGAGGCAATCAGTCCGGTATTGCCTACCAGATTTTGATGTCCAGCTTCAACCTGCAAATCCCCCGGATGTTTGCAGCCCTGTTCATGACAACCCTATTGGGTGTATTGATCTTTGTCGCGCTGACACTACTATCCGATTTTCTTCTGAGGAACTGGCATGAGAGCGCCATTCAGCGCGAGAACTAACCGGATTCAGCAACAGGCATCTCTGGGGGGAGCCAGTAGACAGAACCATCGCGTTTTCGCTGGATAAGCCCGTGTTCATACAGTTCACGTCGGAGGAGTGCCGGATCCTGAAAGGTGTGATGCTGGTTTAGCAGCGAATTGACCTCGCGTTCCGTATAGGCCACACCGATTGAAAATTTGGAGGCCAGATACCAGAGCACCAGGGTCTGCACTCTGGCCCGATTGCGTTTGGAGGGCCAAC
>JBIKWV010000203.1:0-7143 GCA_044356135.1 Elainellaceae cyanobacterium | reverse complement strand
TCTGGCGAGTCTAGAATCTCATAGCTGCCCCAGTATAAACCGAAGCTCACCTGCTCAAGGAATTGTTTGAGCGAGAACCTGAAATCATCAACTACCTGTTCTGAAAGATTCAGCCCTGGAAAGCGTTTTATCGTCGAGTTACTTGCATATCTCGCAAGTATTTCAAGATTATTTGTGATCCAATCTGCCCCCAAGCGGCTATCTTCAAGACGTTGAGAAAAACTTTGGAAGATTTGAGTTTCCGCTTGTTGACATTCTAATTCAGGGTTAGAGGTTTGACTGTTTAATTCTTGGGTTAGCGTTCTTCCTGACAACTTAAGGCTATTCAACTGCAATCTCAGTGCTTCAACCGCTTCTTGCATCAAGCGATCGCCCTGATCAGCAATCTCCTGAAGTTCCTGGTTGAGGTTCCTGAAGGCATGAAGGCGTTGCTTGATTTGTGCAAGTTCTTGAATCTGGGCCTCTGATAAATACCTGGCATCGTTGATTTCCTGAAGAACTTCTAGCCTTGAGTTCACTATCTCCAGAGTTCTCTGGTCAAAAGTTAACCGCTGAAATGGTGTGTAATTTATACCATAAGCACTATCCTGTCCGGTTACAGTTGAACGAGTGTGGAAGGGCTGTAGTTCCTTAAGTTCTGCAAGGATTTCCCGGACTATGACACGGATTTGTTCAGTGGTTGCCCCCGTGTAGCGATCGCCAATTTGAAAATTTCTGCTTTCACCAAGCGTCACATTGGTGCTGCCCGATTGGGAAACTGTCTGATTGATATCTTGCCCCAGCAGTTGGTGTAGAATCAGAATGTCCTCATCGCTAAGCGTTCCAGTGTTGAGCCGCTTAATGATATCGTTCTGCTGATTTTTCCGCTCATCAGACATTTCTGCTGTCTTTGGGTAATTGGCTTAAGTTGACACGAGGTTGGAAATTACCTCCAATCTACTCTCTATCGGCGAAATACTCAACCCGAAGGGTTAATAAGTGGTGAGAGTGGTTACTCAATTAAAGTGTGTTTGTAGTGTGGTGAATTTAGATCGCATAATTCAAATTTATTAATTACAAGTAAACTTTGATGTACTATTCTACCGATAATACGTACCGTAGAATGTTGTTTTTTTAGCCTTTGCTCTCTTCAATGTGTTTTGTCAGCCAATTGGTATATTTTTATTGGTTTAGTCTTTTCTAAACCTTAGTTCCCATTCAATTTGATGCTTTAGGTCTTGTAATTTGACCGCCTGATTTGCTAAGTCACTGAATCTAGGAAGAACTTGGAAGATAGCTTCATCAATTGAACATTCCCTGCTACGCATCATTTCCCTAACTTGTTGCTTAAAACGTTCTTCAGGAGTTAAGTTGGTCGTCCGACTATAAATATCTTCTGAAGTGCTATTCCTTCTTACTCTTATCCGTTCCACTGCCGCACGGATGCCCCGTGCCACATCGAGAAAAGCTTCATCTTGATTGGCCCAGGAAGTAATCGGCTCAGTATTCCTGGGAAGAACTTGCAATTTGCCAAATGGAGATCCTATCCAGTCAACAGGTTTGAGAATAATTGGAATGACTTGCGCTTCTCCTGCTTCGTGACGGGCGATCGCTCGCTGCATCTCTTCTCCCCAGGCATAATCCGAAGCAAGCAAATTTGCACTCACTAAGATCAGGATAAGATCTGCTCTTTCTATAGAAGTATTAATCTCAGTTACCCATTCAGAACCTCCTGTAATCTCCCGATCAGTCCATACCTGAATTAGGCCTTGTCGCTTCAACAGTGCGAGATGTGTTACGAGTTCGTCACGAAGCTCCGCATCCCTGTGAGAGTAGGAGATAAAGACTTCAATCGGCTTCACCTCTGTTTCAATCGGCTGCGGAGTCTCTACAAACTGCTGAGGGGGGATAGCGGATGTACCGCTCATCGCTTGCGCTTGTTCATTTACCCCGCCTCGCCCGGAGTTTCGCAGCGCAGCCAGCACCATGCTCATCAACACCGTTGGGCTACCCGTAACCCCGATCGCCCCTCTAGCTTGTGCCTCCGCGACATTGCTGGAATATCTTGAGCTGGAATAGATAATTACTGGAGTGCGATCGCCACCAGCCCGAAGCCTTTCAATCAGCGTATAGCTCGCCTGTGGATCAAGCGATCGCCCCATATCTGAAATAATCAGGTCAAAGGTTTGTCCCTGCATAATTTCCAGGGCTTCTCCAGTTGAAATAGCCAGGACAAAGCGAACACCTGAAGCTTCGAGTGAAAGTCGTTCAGACGTATTGTTTTCGGGATGATCGTCTACCCACAGTACAGTGCCAGACACGCTTGAACGCTCAGACTGGCTCTGCTCCTGAGAAAACTGAACCTGTTCTTGAGAAGATTGAGCAATTTTTGTTTCAGATTCATCAGCGCTTCGACCATCGTGGCCCAACTGTTCAAGTGCTGCTGCCGCCGCCGATTGCACCGCATGCTGTCCCTGATTCTCGATTTCCTGCCGGATGGCAACCAACCATTCCCGTGCTGCCACCTGCCCCTGACCCACGGAAGTCTCAACGGTATCTAACCACTCCCTTGCTTTGTCTGGATCAAGGAAATTCAGGGCGGTGAGTTGCTGGGCGCGTTCTAGTTCAATGCGATCGCCCCAGGGAGCCTGATGCTCCACATATTGCCAGAGCAGCGTGGCGATATCCTGGATGCGCTCAGTCTCATAGGTTTCAGTTAACCCGGTCAGCAAGAGGGTCCGAATGTCGGGTTCAACTTCGTACAGACCTTCATCAATCTCGCGGCACAGGGGCGACAGGAGAAACTCAAACTCGACTGTATAGGGCAGAACCTCCGGCGGATCGAGGAAAAAATTGATGCGGAGCAGGTGCAACAGCTCAGCGTTGAGAGCGACAGGCAGGGCAGCGTGGTAGGCCAGGTGGAGGGCTGCGTCACCATCGTCGCCACACTGCTTCTTGAAATCATTGATGCGCCGCTGTGCCCGGTCAGTTGCCACTGTAGAAGTCATAGCGGTTTCTCCAGCGGATGTTGTTGGCCCCGCAGCACATTCACGGCCCGCTGAATTCCGGTGCGATCGAGGGTGAACATGGGAACGTGACGAGCGACCTGAGCAGCCGTGCTGTTTGTCCAGTACCGCTGGGGTAAAGGGTTCAGCCAGACATACTGTGAAGTATAGCTGCGGAGCGCTTTCATGAAAGCAATCGTGTCCAGCAGACGGGAAACGCGCGATCGCCGACGAGCCGCCCCTGCATCGCTAATCAGCACGACGGCACTGCCTGCTGCATGGGTTTGCAGGACATCGGTCAGGGACTCCGGCAGCAAGAGTTTGGCGTCGGAATACACAAAACCTTCAGCAAACGGCTTTATCTGAGGTAGAACCGGGTCCAGCGCCGGAAAGAGCTGACCGACCAGCGGCTCCAGCACTCGTTCATCAGCTCCCTCTGCGGGGACATTGTGGAAGTAGTAGAGCGCCGTTTCCTCCAGTCGGCCTGCCTGCTGGATGGCGCTGCACACCTCATCGCAGAACAGGTGAAATGGGTCCATCGACCCCTGCCGATCCACCAGCAGCAGCAAACGAGCCACATTGCGGCGGCGGGGTTGAAGTACGACGCTGGTGGCCACCCCCAGACGACTGCGGCGGGCGATCGTCCCTTCGATATCCAGTTCGACTGCGGGGCCAGAACGTACCGGGCGTCGCAGTCTGCGCCATGTCTGGGCTACCTCGCGGTAGGTGAGTGGAAACTGGGGCACGAAGACAAAAGGACGTTCTGAAACTTTCACATCTGCCAGCGAGATCGAGGGCAGGCCACTCCTGGGCTGGAGCTGAGGCGCTGTGTCGTTGGAGGGTTCTGGGGGGCGATCGCTCCTTTCCCCGGGTAAACCCATCCCATTCTCCAGCGGTGACAGATCGAGATCGTCCAGCGAATACTGCCATCTATCCAGCGCAGGGGCAAGTTGCTCAAACAGGGCGGTGAGAACCTCCTGCTCCCGCCGTGACTTTGCCCACAGCGCATTACAGACATCCAGCAGCGACTCCCGCGAAGACCAGCCAAACCCTGCCTGCAGCGCATCCCGGAGGGCATCATATTCCGCAGGCCCCAGGGCAAACCCGCGACGCCGCAGCCGTTGGAATAGCTGCCAGAGAAAAGGAGGAAGCGCTGAAAAGTCCGTCATGTTAGGCTCCATCACTTCTGCGATAGGGTTTCCATGGCTCGCTGGCGATCGCCCTCCTGTTTCAGCAGCGCACCGATACTGGGCAGACTGTCCAGTTGGTTCGCAGGCGTTTTGACGGCCTCCAGATAGCCCACCCAGTCCAGCAGTTCGCTCAGCCCCGGTTTTTTGCTCAGGTCCAGCTCCCGCAGTTTGAGAATCACCTGGATGGCTTTGCGGCTCAGCTCAGCAGCCTTCACCTGCTGGGTAGCCAGCACCTGGAGAAGGCGTTCCTCGGAAGCAGGAAATTCAATTGAATGAAAAATACAGCGACGCAGAAATGCAGCGGGTAAAGCTTTTTCTTCGTTGTGGGTGACGAACACGATAGGGCGCAGTCCAGGGTTCTCCCCCACTTCGTAGTGCATGTCGGGGGCTTCGGTGACGCGAAATTCCAGGCGATCGAGTTCCCACAGGAGGTCGTTGGGAAAGTCGAGGTCAGCTTTGTCGATCTCGTCGATCAGCACAACGGAACGGCGTCCCCGCTGGGCGCGGGCGATCGCCCTTCCCAGTGATCCCAGGCGAATGTACTGTTTCACATCCTTGCTTTGTTCATTACCAATCTGCGCATCGTAGAGTCGATTCACTGCATCGTAGGTGTAGAGCAAGTCCTGGGCGCGGCTGGTGGATTTGATGTAGCTGGTTTCCAGGGGTAAGCCCAGAGCATAGGCAACGGCGTAGGCCAGTCGGGTCTTGCCGCAGCCCGGTTCCCCTTGCAGCAGCAGGGGGCGACCGAGGGCGATCGCCAGGTCAACGGCTTCCTTTAGTTTGTCGTCGGGCAGGTAGAGTTCCTTTGCGACGAGTTTTGTGGAGAGCTGGATGGGGTCAGAGTCTGGATCTTCGATGTCTCTGGTGTCTGGAAGGCGGTCGTAATCAACTTGAGAAAACCAGGTGGAGGTGTCGATCGCACGTTTGGACATAGTTTTGGTTCCTTAAGATAACCGTTCCAGGAATGCTTCTACGGATGGGAACTGCTCCTGCTGCAACAGATCCAGTGTGTATTCGAGATGTTCGTAGACCAGTCCCACGTCCAGCAGGTCTGCCTGTTGCTCGTCGTTGGGACAACAGGCAACCATTTTCTGAACCCATTCATCCAGGAACTGCATCCAGTTAAGCAACTGGGCAATATCTCGAATCCACTGCATGGCGTGAACCCGCTTGAACTGGGGCGGATGGAGCAGGATGGCTTCCGGTGGGAAGGCACAGTCTCCAGGGCCAACCATGACGATGATCAGTCGGTACTGAAAGGTTTCCTGAAATTCTTGCTGAAGCTGCTGCCAGAAGTCCTTGGGAATGCTGGAGGTGGAGTCAACAATCCCGACACGAATCGGGCAGATGACGTTACTGATCTGCAAGAGCTTCTTGTACTGTTTAATCGCCTCCACCGCGCTACTGACCGAAGTCGTCTGCGGTTTCAACGCCAGTGTGCGGCGAATCTGGGTGTTGCTGCGATCGAGTTCAAATTTGAGGCGATCGCAGAAGTTCTTCAAAAACGCATCGGTGTCACAGGGCACCACAACGCCGACCAGCCCCCGTTTGTCGTAGAGTTCCTCCAGGCATTTCTCGATCATCTGGGTCAGGTCAAATCGATAGGTTTCAGGAAACTGGCGTAAGACCGTCTGGGATGCCGGTTGAGGGGGAACAAACTGCGGATTGATCTGCTGGAGAATTCTCAACACTTCCGCTGTATCGGTGACATTCAGGACAATGTTATTGCTTCCCGTGGTGATGATCGCTCGATTGGCATTGCCCCCTACGCCGACGGCCTGCTGCCCTGTGACCAGTGTGACCTGTCCCGTTTGAATCGCAGCAACCAGCGTCTGGATGTCTGCCGGGGAGAGAATTCCAGTTTGGGCGCGATCGACGATGGTTTGCAGGTCTGTGGGCATAGGGGTGTTTCGTGCTTCCTCTCTTTACTTCCTGTTGGCTGTCACCTTTTCTGGATACACCGGAATGCAAGATAAACTCGCTCGACTGAATCGAATGGCCAGCGTTCGGGCTAATTGAAAGATCTCTGGCGTAAAAAGATCGAGTTCAGGATCATCCACGAGCTGTTGCAGTGTTTCCCCAGAGCCATTTTTCTCCAGCCCTGAGATTGCTCGTCGGACAATTTCCGAGTCCTGATCTTTAAGGGCTGAAACTAAAGCCGCATTAGCGCGAGGATGGCGAATACCAGTTAAAGAAGTCATTGCAGTTCGTCGGGTCATTGCATCAGGACTGTTGATGTCTGCCACTAAAGCATCGACAGCTTCGGGTCGGCCCATTTCTGCTAAATCATAAGCGGCTCCTCCCGCGATCCCTGCATCGACATCATTGAGTGCAGTCACTAATGTCTGTACAACTCTTGCAGTGTTGAAGCGAGAAAGGGAGTGAGATGCCTGCCATCTGACTTCCGGGTCATCACTCTGATCCTGCAAAACAGCGATCAAAGGCTCGATTGCTTGAGGATCTCTGATGATACCCAGATTGCGCACCGCCAGATGCCGGATCTCAGTTGCAATCTTTTTATCTTTCAGAAAATTGATTAAACAGCAAACCACTTCAGGGCAATTCAACATTCCAACGCGCTCACCCGCCCATGACTGTAGCTCTGGATCAAAAAGAGCTGATAGAACAGCTTCCTGTCCCTTCTGGGAATTGAGCTGGAGCAATGCTTCGATCGCTGATTGGCGAACCCGTGGGTTTTCATCTTCGGAGTACTGAGCAAGTGCTGCGATCGCCTGAGGATTCTCCACGTTCCCTAAAGCTGACGCCACCGATGCTCGCAATTCCTGGTTTTGTTCACCTAATTTGGAAATGAGGCTCTGTAATGCTTCAGGTGTTCCAATGGTGATCAGTTCTGAAACAATCTGGTAATCATCCTTACTTTCGGTCTGGTCGAGGCAATCCTGAAGAATTTCCACCGACTGATGCGTGCCAATTTTCCCCAATGCTGAAATGACATCTCGGCGGAATTT